>USGR01000173.1 GCA_900554165.1 uncultured Oscillospiraceae bacterium
GTATTCGCATGATATTAAAAGTTGAGCTTGTCGTATTAGACGCAGCTCCGCCGTTTCTGCACAAAATCCGATATTTATTATAATGTCAGAGAGTATATGCGTCAAATAAATATTAAGCTTTTTTTATATGCGGCATGAGCAAGAGTAAAAAGATTATAAACACGAAGAATTTAAAGCAGATATTTGTTGATAATGTACTTTTATTTTTGCTGATATATTAATTAATGATTGAATTTGCTGATAAATTGTATTATTATTAGGATATTGAAAATTTATAAATTAGGCATAAATAATAAAGGGCTGAATAAAGTTGAAGAATAAGGGAATAAAAGCTTTGCTGCAGACAGAGCTTGTTCAGCAGATGATAAGATATGCTTTTGTAGGCGGCGCCGCGACGGTTGCGGACTGGGGCTGCCTTTTTCTGCTGCATGACACTTTAAAAATTCATGTGCTCATAGCGACTGCCGTAGCCTGCTTTGCGGGTATTTTAGTAAACTATTTTTTATCTAAGCGGTTTGTGTTTAGGCAGGAAATAGGCATAAAAAAGCGCTATGAATTTATAATGCATGCCATTATAGGCTTTATAGCGCTGGGCTTTAGCCTGCTGCTCATGTATATATTCAACATGCTTCTTGGAGTGCATTGGCTTATATCCAAAATAATAATAACGGCAATAGTGTTTGTGTGGAATTTTGCCGCCAGAAAAATGCTTTATGTGGTATTCGAGAAAAAGGGGGACAAATTTTGAAAAGGGTTGTTATAATAGGCGCCGGACCGGCTGGCCTTACCGCAGGGTACAAGCTTTTAAAAGAAGCTCCTGAGGAGTATGAGGTAACCATACTTGAGGGCAGCGGGGCAATCGGCGGAATATCGCAGACAATACGCACCGGCGGCAACAGGATGGACATAGGCGGCCACCGCTTTTTTACCAAAGATAAAGAGGTAATGGACTTTTGGAAAACGGTTATGCCGATACAGGGCAGCCCCTCTAAAGATAATATTATTTTAGGCAAGCAGCAGGAGCTTTGCGACGGCGGTCCCAACCCTGAAAAGGAAGACAGGGTTATGCTTATTAGGGACAGGGTCTCAAGAATTTATTATCTAAAATCCTTCTTTGACTATCCAGTCAGCATGAAATGGCAGACATTTAAAAATATGGGATTTTCCCGCACGGTAAAGGCGGGGTTCAGCTATCTTAAATCCTGCGTCGTCAAAAAGGACGAGACTTCCCTTGAGAATTTCTACATAAACCGTTTCGGCAAAACGCTTTACAGCATGTTCTTTGAAAAATATACTGAAAAGCTGTGGGGACGCCATCCCAGCGAGATATCTGCAGACTGGGGCGCACAGCGTGTTAAGGGGCTTTCTATAACGGCGGTTATAAGCGATATGTTTAAAAAAGCCTTTCATATAAAATCCAAAAAGGTGGAGACGTCGCTTATTGAGCGGTTTTATTATCCTAAGTACGGACCAGGCCAGCTTTGGGAGCAGACCGCCGCTGATTTTGAGAAAATGGGCGGACGCCTTCTCATGCATCACAATGTGGAGAAAATAAATGTCAAGGACGGCAAGGTGCTTTCTGTAGTATGCCGCACCGAAGAGGGCGACAAGACGATAGAGGGCGACATATTTATATCATCTATGCCGGTAAAGGACCTTATTGCGGACATTGCCGGTGACGAAGCGCCGCAGGATATAAAAGCGATAGCTGCGGGGCTGCCGTACCGTGATTTTATAACGGCAGGACTGCTTGTCGACAGACTTAATCTTAAAAATACTACAAATATAAAAACACTCGGCAACATTGTACCCGACTGCTGGATATATGTTCAGGAGCCGGACGTAAAAATGGGCCGTATACAGATATTCAACAACTGGTCGCCGTACATGGTTGAGGACCCGGAGCACACGGTGTGGATAGGTCTTGAGTATTTCTGCAACGAGGGCGATAATATGTGGAATATGTCGGATGAGGAATTTGTAAATTTTGCGTCCGGCGAGCTGGTTAAAATGGGTATAATAGATTCCGGCAGCGTAAAGGCGTCCCATAGAGAAAGGGTCAAAAAGGCGTATCCTGCTTATTTTGATACATATGCGGAAATGGACAAGGTAGTAGATTATCTCAACTCTGTGGACAATTTGTACTGCGTTGGGCGCAACGGCCAGCACAGATATAATAATATGGACCACTCCATGGCGACGGCGTTTAGGGCGGTTGAGCATATAATGGGTGTTGGCGGCGTAACACGCGAGGATATATGGAAAGTCAACACTGACAAGGAATATCACGAGACGCAGGCGGAGGAAAATGCTGCTGCCGGCGGCGCAGCGTAAAACTTACGGGGGAAAGAAAAATGATAGACTTCAGATATGACACCCAGCTTTTAATTGACGGCGAAAATCTTGATGAGGACGCCATAAACGAATATTTTGTTAAAAATTTTGAGGGCGACTGTTTGCTGGCGGTAGGCGACGACACCTGCATAAAAATTCATTTTCATACCAATGAGCCATGGAAAGTGCTGGAGTATTGCTCCACATTGGGTGAGATTTACGACATCGTGGTAGAGGATATGGATAGGCAGTCGAGAGGCCTTAGGGGGTAGAAAGGCCGGAGACGTCCAACGGTCATGCATATGCTATAATCATTGAGCAGTGCTTATTGCGCCGCAAAAAGACATCTCGGTTAAATATTGTGAGATAAAGCGGCGCGGCGTGATGCTTATAGGCCGCATGTCGGCTGAAAAATAATGGCAAAATGAAGAAGTGTCTGCGGTAAAAGGCTGCAGTCCTGTTCGGCGGATTTGCTGTAAGGCTGAGCAGAAGCTTACATATATTGCTCTATGGTGTGGCGTGCCCCGCTCGCCGGATTGAGAAGTGATTTTGCTGCGGCCGCAGGGGTGCATATAAACATATAAAACTGTGAAGCGCAGATTGGTAAAAAGGTTAAAAGCCTATATTATACGCCTGTATTGCTTTTTTAGGCATGCGGGCGTATATTTTTTCTTGATTTATACGGCGTGATAAAATATAATAAAATGTGCGATAATAATGCTGTTAAGGCGGTATTTAATAAATAAAGGGAGGCTTACGCCTTGGATAAGAAAGAAATAATGGAATTGCTGGAAAAAGAGCCTAAGGACAACACTGAATATTCGGTCAGAAGAGAAAAACTGCTCAATGTGTATAAATCCGGCCGAATACCTTATGCGGCTAAGTTTGAGCGTACGCATACTCTCAAACAGGCGACGGAGCTTGAGGTGGGAGATAAAACGGCTATATGCGGTAGAGTGGTGTCTAAACGCAGTTTTGGCAAGTTCATGTTTATGAATATACAGGATGTAAATGCCAAGATGCAGATAAGTCTTTCGCTGGGCGATTTGGGCGAAGATGAGTATAAATTTGCAAAGAATAATATAGACGTTGCCGACTTTATAGGTGTCAGCGGCGAGATATATCTTACCAAAACAGGCGAGCTTACGGTAAAATGCTTCAGCGTAAAGCTCCTTTCAAAGGCGCTGCGTCCGCTGCCGGAAAAATGGCACGGCCTGGAGG
>USGR01000174.1 GCA_900554165.1 uncultured Oscillospiraceae bacterium
GTATAATGGGATTAGTACATAAAATAAAAAATAATTCGCTTTGCGGAGAATGGAGTAATATATGGATGACCCTCTCAGTCTAATTTTAAAAATTATATTGCTTTTTGTCCTTATACTTGTAAACGCCTTTTTTGCCATGAGTGAAATAGCAATTATATCTGTTAACGACAACAAGATAAAGCGCATGGCGGAAGAAGGCAACAAAAAGGCAAAAAAACTGCTTAAGCTTACTTCTGATTCATCAAGCTTTCTGTCTACAATACAGATAGGCGTAACCTTGGCAGGATTTTTAACATCTGCATCTGCTGCCGACAATTTCAGCGACCCGCTGGCCACTTGGATACAAGGTCTTCTCAACCTTCAATCTCCGACGGCCATAAGCATTATAAACGGCGTGTCGCTGGTGCTGGTTACCATTATAATCTCTTACTTCTCTCTGGTACTCGGCGAGCTTGTGCCTAAAAAGATTGCTATGCAGAAGAGTGAGGCAATATCTTTTAGAGTAGTCGGAATTTTATTATTTGTAAAAAGCTTTTTAAAATTCTTTGTAAAACTGCTTTCGGCATCTACAAACATTGTTCTTAAAATTTTACGCATAGACCCCAACGCCAACGAGGAGCATGTAACGGAAGAAGATATACGTATGATGGCCGACGTTGCGGAGGAAAAGGGCGCTATTGAGAGCAGCCAGAAAGACATGATAATAAATGTCTTTGAATTTGACGATATAGTTGCGGCCGACGTTATGACCCACCGCACCGACATATGTGCGGTTGATAAATCAGATTCGCTTGACTTTCTTCTTAAGGAGGCCATTGAAAACGGCTACTCGCGTCTGCCGGTGTTCGATGAGGATATAGACAACATAGTAGGCATTGTTTATGTAAAGGATCTTCTGAGATATGTCGGTAAACAAATGCCGAACGACAGCGATATTATAGACAAGTTCATGCGTCCGGCGTACTTTGTGCCGGAATCTAAACGCTGCGGCGACCTATTCCAGGAAATGACGGCAAAGCATATACAAATGTCCATTGTTGTTGATGAATACGGCGGCACCGCCGGTCTTGTCACCATAGAGGATTTGCTGGAGTCGATAGTCGGCAATATGCAGGATGAATACGACAACGAAACAGAGGATATTGAGGTTATCGGCAACGACATGTTCACGATGGACGGCACCACCGATATAGAAGAGGTAGAGGAGATACTCGGCGTAGAGCTGCCGGAGGGCGAATATGACACGCTGGGCGGTATGATAATGTCGATGCTCGGCCGCGTACCCGTTGAGGGCGAAAACGCCAGCGTTGAAACCTGCGGATATATCTTCACAATAAAGAGTGTGGAGGATAAGCGCATTGAGCGCGTACAGGTGGAAAAGGATCCAAATGCCCCGTCCTCAAATTCAGATGATGAAGCCGACGACGACAAAAAATCAAAGAGCAAGGATAAGGGCAAAGAAAAGGATAAGGAAAAAGATAAAGATAAGGACAACAAATAAAAACTGTTTGTCCTGCTAAACTTTGCCTGACAATAAATACGGCGTTGACTTCTGCCACATCTCGGCACGCCGGTAAAAATAGTTTAAAGTGAGGAGTAATTATAAACAATGTCTTTAAAATCAAATACAGGCATGGAGCGTAAAAGCAAAAAGCAGAGATACGCTCTATATATAGCCACGGCGGCTGTTATAGCCGGGCTTTATACAATAGCGACACTTTTAATACAGCCGCTGGCGTTTGGACCTGTACAGTTCAGGATATCCGAAGCGCTCACCATTCTTCCGGTATTTACCCCTGCGGCAATACCCGGACTGTTTATAGGCTGCGTGCTTTCTAACGCCGTAGGCGTGGCGACGGGCGCCAACATACTCGGCGCACTCGATATTGTCATCGGTTCGTCCGCAACGCTTGTTGCTGCTGTGCTGTCTTACTTTTTGCGTGATATAAAATTCCGCATTTGGCCGCATGGAATAAAAATCCCATTTCTTGCGACAATTCCGCCCGTTGTGGTAAACGCATTTGTTATAGGTACAGAGCTCGCTTTTGTAGACAGCGCGTCGCTATGGCTTAATATTCTATTTGTGGCGCTTGGCCAACTCGCGCCCTGCGTGATATTGGGCAGTTTGCTGTATGTGGGCATAGTCAAGTCAAAGGCCGACCGCTTTATCACGGCTTAATATCTAAAGCATAGCGCGCCACGCTATGCTTTTTATTTTATTGCGGCATCATTTGGCAGTGAACGCGTGACGGCTCTAATTACATTAATTTTTACGAAATTGAGAGGTGCGGTATGTTTTCAAAGCTTTACAGCATCGGTTTATTCGGGTTAAACGCTTTTACCGTTAACGTCGAATGCGACTTAACGCAGGGACTGCCGTCCTTTGACATAGTCGGCCTGCCCGGCGCCGCCGTTAAAGAGTCTAAAGACAGGGTGCGTTCTGCGTTAAAAAATTCAGGCTTTGAGTATCCTGTAAGCCGAATAACAATAAATCTTGCTCCGGCGGACATACGCAAAGAAGGTCCTATTTACGATTTGCCGGTGCTTATCTCACTGCTGAAAGCCTCGCGCCAGCTTGACGCCGGTCTTGACGACGCCGTATTTATCGGCGAGCTGTCGCTGGACGGGGTCATTCGCCCGGCTAAGGGCATACTTCCAATGGCGCTGCACGCCGCCGAGTGCGGATTTAAGCAGTTTTATATCCCATATGACAACGCCGCCGAAGCCTCTATCGTCAAGGGCATTGAAATATATGCCGTTAAAACGGTAAGCGAGCTTTTGTCTCATTTAAAGGGCGAAACGGCGCTGGCGCCCATTAAAGAGGGAGATTATCCGCTATCGCAGAGTCCTAAATATTTAGATTTTGCCGATGTTAAGGGGCAAGAGACGGCAAAGCGCGCGCTTGAGATTGCCGCTGCCGGAGGTCATAACGTACTTATGATAGGTCCGCCCGGCTCCGGCAAGAGCATGCTGGCAAAAAGGCTGCCGTCCATACTTCCCGAAATGAGCTTTGAAGAAGCAGTAGAGACAACCAAAATATACTCTATAGCCGGACTGCTGCCGGCCGGTGTGCCGCTTATTTTTGAGCGGCCATTCCGCTCACCCCACCATACCATTTCATCGGCTGGATTATCCGGAGGCGGCACTATACCGCGGCCGGGCGAGCTGTCGCTTGCACATAACGGCGTACTGTTTTTAGATGAACTGCCGGAGTTTTCAAAACAGACTATTGAATCGCTGCGCCAGCCGCTGGAGGACGGAAAAATTACAATATCCCGCGCAAGCGGCTCGGTATCATATCCCTGCTCCGTTTCGTTTGTTGCGGCAATGAATCCCTGTCCGTGCGGGTTTTTCGGCGATGCCAGCCATACCTGTCGGTGCAGCCGGAAAAGCGTGCAGAATTATTTGGGGCACATATCCGGCCCGCTTCTTGACAGACTCGACATGCATATCGAAGTTCCCGCAATTAAGTATGAAGAGCTGAGTCAGTACAGCGGCGGTGAAAGCTCCGAAAGCATAAGAA
>USGR01000175.1 GCA_900554165.1 uncultured Oscillospiraceae bacterium
GTTTTCCTAAGTGGTTATTTGCAGTTATTGCTGTTGTTATTTGGCAATATATACAGCGCCGTCAAAATACAGCAAAAATTTAGCGGAAAGCAGCATATGCTCTTTAGAAAACCATTCATGCAACGGCTATCCGGCTATCGTCGGCGACATTAGTTCTTAGCAAAAAGTATAATTGCTCTTATTTTAGTTTACACACGCCAGACAGAGGCAGTTGGAGTAAATAGTGAATGTATTGCAAATTTCAGTAAATATATTTACTAAAATTAAGGTTGTACTACTTTAATATTAAAGCAAAAGCCCTACTTAAGCCTATATATTAAAAATTTTGCAAAAATCTCTTGACAACAATTATTAATCTGATAAAATACACATTACGGCTGGAGCAGTAAAAATGCTTTGGACGAATTTTTATATCTGAATAAAAACGGTATGATTTAAGGCCTTTACGAGCTTATCGTGCTAATATCGTTTGGGTGTGATTGTAAAGCGACTATAATATTGCTTGTTTTTATTATTTACAGTTAGTAAAAAATCGAAAATTTTTTCATTGGGATTTATAGCTGCGGTTACAGCAGTTAAGAAGATGTCGATTGCGCCCGGTTCTCTTTTTGAGAATCGAGCGCTATTTAATGAAAGGAATATTTTATGAGGCTTATTTTAAAGTTTTTAAAGCCGCATTGGCGACTTTGTCTGGCTACAATACTGTTTTTGGCAATAGACGTAGCGGGAGCGCTGTATATTCCCACACAGGCGGCGCAGATTTTGAATGCGGGCATATCTGGCGATAATATGGACGCTCTGATTAAAATTGGCGCACAAATGGTAGTGACTACCATCATTTCAGGAGCAGGGGCGATACTAGGCGGCTATTGCTGCGCAAGACTTACCGCCGGCATTGGGCAGGATATACGAAATGCCATATATAAAAAATCATTGACACTTTCAATCTACGATTTTCGCCAATTTGGAACAGCGTCAATGACCACTCGTACAGTAGCTGATATTGTCAATATACAGGCGGCAATGACATATTGCCTGCAAATGGTGCTGCCAGTGCCGATAATGTTTGTGATTGCATTGTCGCTCGCTTTCAGCATAGACACACTTATGGGAGTCTTGCTGCTTGCCGTTATGATTGGCCTTTCTGTTTTTGCATTTTTTATTGTCAGAAGCGCTTCTCCGCTGTTTAGAAAGTTGCAGAAGCATTTGGATAAAATGGTAGCGGTGCTTAGAGAAAATATCACTGGAGTGCGCGTTATACGTGCCTTTAATAAGGAATCCGCTGGGGAAAAACGCCTTGATAATTCCTTTAGCGATTATGCAAAGACGTCAATAGGAGCGAACCGGAAGTTTGCGCATTTAGACGCATTTTCATATCTTATGATAAACGTATTTATAATAGCGGTATTCTGGCTAAGCGGAGCACGGATAAGTGTCGGGGCCTTTCAGATAGGAGATATAACGGCGCTTATTGAATATGCATGGCTTGCACTGTTTTATCTTGTTATGGCGCAGATGACGCTGCTTATGCTGCCTAGGGCGCTGGAATGCTGCCACAGGATTGAAGAGGTGCTTGAACATCAGCCGGAAATACGCGATTTGGTATCAGCAGATGAGAATGATGAAGCGCATGGCGATGCTGTGCTTGAGTTTAAAAGCGTTTCCTTTAAATATAAGGATGCAGAGGAGTATACGCTAAAGGATATGAGTTTTACATGCCGCCGCGGCCAGACAACGGCTGTAATAGGCGGTACAGGAAGCGGAAAATCCACTGTCGCGTCGTTAATACTGCGTTTTCATGACGTCAGTGAAGGCGGAGTTTTATTAAACGGACGTGATATACGCGATATGACGCAGCATAAGCTTCGCGAAAACATAGCGTATGTACAGCAGCAGGCATGGCTTTTTTCCGGGACAATAGCCGAAAACCTGAGATTTGCCAAAGCCGATGCATCAGATGATGAGCTTATGCATGCCGCGGATGTTGCACAGGCAGGGGACTTTATCAGAAGCCTGCCGGATGGGCTAAACTCACATGTTGCGCAGGGCGGTACAAATTTTTCCGGCGGGCAGAAGCAGCGATTGTCCATTGCGCGCGCACTTGTTAAGAATCCCGACCTCTATATATTTGACGACAGTTTTTCCGCGCTTGATTTTAAAACGGACGCCGCCCTAAGAAAGGCGTTAAAGCCGGAAACGAGTGCTGCGGCGGTGTTAATTATAGCACAGCGTGTGAGCAGCATTGCCGATGCCGATCAGATAATAGTATTAAGTGAAGGCAGAATAGCCGGCATCGGCAGGCATGATGAGCTGATTGAAAGCTGCTCTGTTTACAGGGAAATATACGAATCGCAGACAAAAGAGGCTGTCGAAATATAGCTTACACCGAGACGGATATGAAATGTTATCAGAGTTGTTTTATTAGCTTTAATTATTGTATGTCTGATGCATGCGGCACAGCTTTAATACATCTTTAATAGCTGATTTATTTTAAAGGGCACGCAGCGTGGGAATTTAATATCAGATTATGACTAATGGAATCGGCGTTTAAGGGCGCTGGATAAATAAATGCTGCGCTCAAAAGTGCGGAATTTACCGTGCTGCGCTTATTAATCTTATATAAAAAGGAGATGTCGGAAGTTGCAGAAAAAAGCAGATAAGAAACGGAAAAATGCCAATATTGATCTTGACACACCGAGGAATACTTTCGGCACGTTTATTCGTCTTGTAAAAAACTTAAAACAGCAGCGCATAAAGCTTATTATAGTTTTGGTATCGCTTGCGATTTATACGGCATGTTATATATACGCGCCGTTTTACAGCGCAACGGTGGTTGATTCATTATGGGAGAGCATACAGCTCAGCCTATCTCAGGGACTCCCCCTTACAATTACTTGGGACGGATGTGGCAGAGAACTTATGACTATGACCATGCTGTATGCGGGGATATCAACTTTTTATTATCTTCAGACATGGCTTATAGCGGATGTTGCCGAGACTCTTAATCTTTCACTGCGCCGGCAGATTTCAGCAAAGCTTAACAAACTGCCGCTGAGCTTTTTTGACGGCAGCCAGCCAGGTGAGCTTTTAAGCCGTGCCACCAGCGATCTTGATAAAATATCAGAGGTACTGCAGACAGGCTTGCTTCGCCTTATTTCCTCGGTATTTACAGTTATAGGCACACTGTCGTTTATGTTTTATTTCAGCCCAATGCTCACCGGCATATTTTTAGTATTTATGGTAGTATGTATGGCTGTAACGCAATATGTTTCCAGAAAGAATCTTATTTTTGCAAGCCAGCGGCAGCAGACCATTGCCAATCTTACCAGCGTGGCGGAGGAATCATACACCGGCAGGAATATTATACGCGCATTTACTCATGAAGAGGAAAGCATGGAAAAATTTTGGCGTGCTACCGAGGAAAACCGAAAAGCGTCTTTAATGGCTGATTTTGTTACAAACAGCGTCAATCCTGCAATACGTATGATAACAAGAC
>USGR01000176.1 GCA_900554165.1 uncultured Oscillospiraceae bacterium
CACAGCTTTCGGGCGGGCAAAAGCAGATGCTGAATTTGGCGTCGGTATTGGCGATGCGGCCGCGGCTTTTGCTGCTGGACGAGCCGTCGGCACAGCTTGACCCGATAGGCGCGGCAGAGCTGTATTCAGCACTGCGCAGGCTGAACGCTGAAACCGGCCTTACGGTAATAATGGCGGAGCATTGCCTGCAGGACGCTTTTGAAATGTCCGATAAAATTGTTTTAATGGAGAAAGGCAGCGTAAAGGTGTCAGCGCCGCCGGAAGATATTTTGACTAAGCTGAAATCCTGCGGATTATATGATAAATTTATGCCGGCACTGCCCGAACCTGTTAGAATTTTTGACGCTTTGGCGGATAAAAATACTCAGCAGCATAAATGTCCAATAACGGTGAGGGAGAGCAGAGATTTTTTAGCATCGCTCTGCCGCCTGCATGAAGAACGTAGGTCAAATAAGACATCTGCGCCAGATATTCAGGTTAATACTAAAAGTATAAAGCGGCGAAGCAATAGCCGGCCGGCGCTTGAAATAGCCGGTGCGTCATTCAGGTATGAAAAAGACGGCAGGGATGTATTAAAAGACCTTTCATTTACAGTCGAGCAGGGAGAAATATGCTGTCTGCTTGGAGGCAACGGCAGCGGAAAAACAACTCTGCTCAGTATTGCAGCAGGCCTTGTAAGACCATATGAGGGCAAAGTGAAAATACTTGGCAAATCTTTAAAAGATTATAAGGGTAATTCGCTCTACCGCGGCATTGTCGCCATGCTTCCGCAGGACGTCATGTCGGTCTTTACCGGCGACAGTGTGGAGGAAGACATAGACAGCCACTGCCGGCTGCTCGGCCTGACGAAAGCAGAGATAGAAGAAAAAAAGAGTTATATATATAGACTTATGAATATAGCGCACCTAAAGGACCGGCATCCGGCTGATTTAAGCGGAGGAGAGCAGCAAAAATGCGCCTTAGCAAAGATTTTGCTGTCAAATCCGCAGCTTTTGCTGCTGGACGAGCCGTCAAAGGGAATGGATGCCTTTGCAAAGGACGAACTGAAAGAAATATTAAAGTCGCTTAAAAATGAGGGAAAGACCGTTATAATCGTCACGCACGATGTCGAATTTGCCTGCGGCGCGGCTGATGTTTGCGCCATGCTGTTTAACGGCGGCATCGCATCAAACGGTACGCCGCGGGAGCTTTTTGCAGAGAATTACTACTATACTACGCCGGCCTGCCGGATATCGCGCGGTATATTGGACGGAGCGGTCACTGCGGAAGAGGTGATAAAGCTTTGCAGAGCACGTCTAAATCAGCAGCAGTGAAAAAATTTATCAGATATGCTTTTATAGCTGTGATAATACCTGCTGTTATTATTGTAATGTGCGTTTTGCTTTTTAAGCGGGGGCAATATGCCGCCATTATAATAGTAGCGGCAATATTGGCTTGTATTCCGTTTTTTGTCAGGTTTGAGCGTGGCAGTCACAGCGCGGAGGAAATAATGCTCGTTGCGGTAATGACCGCGCTGGCGGTTGCTGGCAGGATTGTATTTTTACCACTTCCGAGCGTAAAGCCGGTTACGGCGATAGTGATATTTACCGGCATGTATTTTGGGGCAGAGGCGGGATTTATGACAGGAGCGTTATCGGCGGTAGTGTCGAATATGTTTTTCGGTCAAGGTCCGTGGACGCCATTCCAGATGCTGAGCTGGGGTATAATAGGCTTTATTGCGGGAATAATTGCTCCGCTTTTAAAAAAAGGTCGGCTGCCGCTTTGCATATACGGACTCCTTTCCGGCATCGCCTTTTCATTAATAATGGACATATATACCGTGATGTGGCAGGAGCAGGGCGGGTTTAATATATTGAGGTATATGCTTTATGTTGCGGCCTCTCTGCCGATGATGATAACGTATGCGGTTACAAATGTAATTTTCCTGCTTTTGCTTGCGGGGCCGGTCGGCCGGCGGCTGAGCCGAATAACAGTAAAATACGGAATAGGTACAGTTAAATCAACATAATATATTATTTAAAAAAGAAAAGACTCTGAAATATGCTAATTGTGAAAAAATCCCCGGTATTTATATAGCGGGGATTAATTGTATATAAATGATAATTTTCGGACTAAAAAACGGCAATATAATATTTTTAATACCGTGCATTATTAGTGCTGCTTTTAAAAGAATTTCACTGTTATTCCGATTTTTTCTTTAAAATAAAAATGCCGCAAGCTATATAGATAACATGCATATTTTCCCTGTTAGGATAAAGAAGCAGATTGTTTTACAGTGAGAAAAAATTGTATAGAGACACACGGAATGGTTTTCGTTCAAGTCCGATAATGACAAACTTTTTTAATTTTAAAGTGAAATAAATATAAACTGCGGTTCTTTTAATTTTTGTAAAAATTAGTTTTAACTATATCATCCAACGTGAAAAATGCTGCAATAAAAAGCATAAGTTGAATATATGGGCGTAAGTATACTCTGATTATGGAACAGCGATTTCTGATATAGATGTTTTTTCAATTTTCATATCATACAATACAAGCATAGCAGAGACGATAAGAGGAAATATGCATATCCAGCAGCCCCTGGAAGCGAGCAAGCGGCAGCTTATATAGCCGATAATAACGCCGACGTGGTAAAAAATAAGAGTCATGCCGAAAAATCTTGCCTTGTGCAGATGCTTTTTATCTTTATCGCAGAAATATTCTGTCAATGATGAGGCCGTCTGCTTAATATTATTGGTAGAGAATATAGATGAGCAAGCGTACCCCTCTGCGCCGTTGTAAATGCACCACTGCATTGCCATGCAGAAAAATATCGGATAAAGCGCGACAATGTTGTTCACAGTTGGGGGAGTAAAGGTGCATATCAATGCTGCCGCTGCATTAACGCCTATACTTATAAGGCGCATATTAAGCCTTGTGCGTTTAACAAGCAGCGAGGAAAGGACAATAGCCGATATATATAGCAAAGCGGCGCCGAGCCTAAAAAGCATTTCATACCAATTGCGGCCAAAGAGGCTTGCAAAAATATGTATAAAATTAGAGGTTTGCGATGAAGCGAAAATGTCCAGATGATTTAAAATGGCATAAACGCCGAAAAATCCGCCGGAGACACTCATGCTGTAGTGTATATAGGATTTAATATTTTCTTTTTTTATCATTTTTTGTGCTCCTTGCACATTATTTACAATAAAATTATAACACAATGGCATATTGAAGCAAGGCTGGCACAGAAAAAACGGGAAATTGGACATATTGTACTTAGATGCAGACAAGCTTTTTTGTTTACAGCGCATAAAGCCGGAATTTATGCGTAAATTTTATGCCATTATTAAATTTACATATAGAAAACAAGAACAACCGGGCAAATTTGCATAACGCAATTTTGCCCGGTTGTTAGGAGTGGAAGGATTCAAA
>USGR01000177.1 GCA_900554165.1 uncultured Oscillospiraceae bacterium
TTTATAGAGTGCCCATACATTACACATTTTAATGATTAGCCACAACATTTAGAATATCGCGAACTGCAAGCAAAAACCGACATAAACAAAAAAGCCGGGATATACCCGGCTAAAGGTTGATTTTATTCTTCCACCGCGTATACGCTTATCTTGCGGCGTTTGCGGTCATAGCGCTCAAACTTAACCTTACCGTCGATAAGGGCGAACAAAGTATCGTCAGAGCCACGGCCTACGTTCTCACCCGGATGAATGTGTGTGCCGCGCTGCCTTATAAGTATGTTGCCGGCAAGCACGAACTGACCGTCGGCGCGCTTGAGGCCAAGACGCTTGGACTCAGAATCGCGGCCGTTCTTTGTTGAACCCATTCCCTTTTTATGAGCAAAAAGCTGTATATTTATCTTAAGCATAGTCTTTTTCCTTTCTGTCATTGCCGGAGCTTTTATTCTCCTGACGTTATATGTTCGGGATACTGCTCGCTCAGCCCGTCTAAATGAAGCTTAAGGCCGTTGAGCAGTGCTCCGCATTTGTCAATATCCTTCTCCTGCAGCTTTAAGCTGAAGCAAGCGTCTTCTTCTGTTATATCAGCCTTTACATCAAGCACGTCGGTTATAGTATTGGCAACCATATACACAGCGCTTGATACTGCCGCGCAAACAATGTCGCTGCCGCTTTCAGCATAGCCTGAGTGACCGTTGATTATAAATCCATATATTCCTTTTTCATTGGTAAGGAATTTATATTTCGTCATTTTCCTCAGTCTTTTTAGCTGCTGCACGCTTTTTCTTGGGCTTTGCATCGCCTATTTCTTTAATAAGAACCTTGGAGTAAGGCTGTCTGTGACCAAGCTTGCGCTTTGAGTCATTCTTCGGTTTGTAGGTGAAGACCGTTACTTTCTTGCCCTTGCCATTTTTTACGATTTCGCCGGTTACAGTCATACCCTCAATAAAAGGAGTACCAAATTTCAGTCCGCTCTCATCGCCTACCGCAAGAACCTCATTAAACACTACGCTCTCGCCCTCAAGGCTGCCAAGCTTTTCAACGAAAATCTCGTCGCCGACCTGAACCTTATACTGCTTACCGCCGGTTTTTATAACAGCATACATATTTTTTACCTGCCTATTTCAGTCTCGCTACCACAGGCGGGGAAAACCCACTTAAATTAAGCCTGCGTATATGCGGCTTTAGAAGTATAGCACAAACCCGCGAATTTGTCAATAAATTTCTATTTTATTTTCTTTATTTATAGGCGCTGTATCTCTTGTTTTTATTGTTGTCAAAATGCAAGAAGTTAGCGTGGAAAGGTTAGGAAACGCAGCTCTGTAAATATAGACTTACTTAGCTATTGTTCCTCTATATAATGTCTGAGAATAGAATATTTTTCTATTGAACGGCTTTCTGCCAAAAAATATTGATTCTTAGTTTAAAGTAATATCCATTGTAAGCGCAGTTATTTACTTTATGCTGCTAAAGGTAGATTCCCTAATTATAGTATTTTTTCCATTCCTATTTTTTGAATTTTAAGTCCAACTTTTTTGTAAAATTTTACAGCATTAACATTATCGGTCCATACATTAAGCGTTACGTTGTAATAATTGTTTTTTTTCGCGTAATCAATAGCATAATCATAAAGCGCTTTCCCGATATGTTTGCCGCGAAACGCCTCGTCAACACATAAATCGTCGATATAAAGTGTTTTTATATCAGTCATATTGCTGTCGTTTATATGCTGCCTGTGCACACAAAATACATAGCCCAGAACTTTACCGCCCTTATCCGCAACAAAAACCGGAGTTTTATCATCTGCTATTATTTTTTTAAGTTCGTCGCAGCTATATTTCTTTGCGCCTGCTTTAAATAAATCGGGACGAACGTCGCTATGTACTTTATTTACCTCAAATAGCAGCTTATCGATATCAGGTATATCATATTCTTCCGCACGACGTATAGTAAATTCTTTCATATGCTTTTTATTTCTCCATTAGCAATTATTTTGGTTCAGTAGTTGCTGATAAGCAATTCCTTAATTTTTCCTCTTGCACTGCCGTTGCAATTAATCATTCGGGAAGATGCGACCCTTCTGATTTTACGGCCTGAATATAACTTATCAAAGAAATCGTCGTCTGCATTTGAATTTTTTGGGTCAGAATTGCTGATTAAAATTTTTGCGTATTTTTTATCCATTGCATCGGTAAACTGTGCAAGCTCAATTTGTTTATCATCATTAAATATAGTTTCGTTATAAGCCGTAAAGCTTGCAGTTTCCGTAATAGGCCTGTATGGAGGATCAAAATATACAAATGTTTTCCTGTCTATAAAATCGGCGGCATCCCTGTAATCTCCGCATACAATAGTTATATTCTGTAATTTTTCAGAAGCGGCGTAAAGGTTTTTCTCGTCACATATAAGCGGAGTTTTATAAGCTCCCATAGGAACGTTAAACAAACCCTTCTTATTTACGCGGAACAAGCCGTTAAAGCAAGTTTTGTTGAGAAATAACATCAATGCGGCCTTTTCTATATTTACAGTTTTATAAGTATTAATTTTTAAATCGTTAAAACGCTTACGCTTCATAATATAATAATCTTTTCTTGAGTCGGTGTCCAAAGGCCAAAATTCGCTTTGCATCGAGGAAAGCAGTTTAATCAAAACGTCAACATCGTCACGTACAATACAATATGTATTAATCAGCTCAGCATTTATATCGCTGATATAAACTTCATCTAAATCATATTTATTGAGAATATCAAATAAAACCGCGCCGCCGCCAACAAACGGCTCGGCATATTTTGTAATTGTACCGTCAGCAAATGGATAATATTTTTCTATTTCATAGAGAAGACGGCTCTTGCCTCCGGCCCACTTTAAGAATGGCTTTGCAGCCTTTCCTTTGCTTTTGATATATTGAGTGCTTTCTATATCTTCCGGTTTCTTGGCAGATTCCGGGACAATCCACATATCGCCAAGCATGACGGCGTCTGGAATTTTCTTCTCAGAGCATAATATGGACACTTGTCTTTGAGAAATTCCCCATTTTTTAGCTGCTTCACGAGCAGATATATATCCCATTGCCGGCCTCCAATATTACAATGTTACAACACTTATCTTTTATTATATTCTAAACCCCGAACAATAGCAATATCGTTTCATATATTTTACACAAGCAGGAATGTGTATAAAAACTATGCTTTAAAAATATGCCGCACTAAAATAAGAGACGGATGTTTTATATTTATTTACAAACTACATTGTAATTACTATATATTAAGATAGAAACATTTTCTAAGAAATAGTTAAACAAAAGTCTTATTATTTTAATTTTTTAAAATCTTGCTTAAATAAAAAAGAGCTGTCTGATTTCTGTCTCTTATACACACTGACGCTGCCGACGAT
>USGR01000178.1 GCA_900554165.1 uncultured Oscillospiraceae bacterium
GTATTGTGGCCGTTAAGTCAAACGGTATTTTCGATTATCCCTTAGCCATCAAAGATGATGCCCGTGCTATCCTGACCTACGATGACTAATTCTTGCTGTCAGGGCAAACAGGGCGAAGTAAACCTATTCCTAATATTGGTTCTGGCTTTCTGGCCTTAAGGAATGTGGTTTATTCGCCCTTGACACCCTGAAATGGTCATTTCAGGGTAATGTGAAGTATCATGTCAGCCTGAATTGGTGTTCAGTGGAAACGAGCAGGCAAAGGAGGGATAGTATATGGTTCAGTATATAGGGGAGTCCTGGAACTCTCACGTCCGTACAGCGGATAAAGTCTGCCAGATGATAGCAAAGATGGACGCTTCCATTGAGTCTGTGGGGGAAATGACCCCCGAACTTTGGAGCCAGTTGCATGACGCACAGGCGGCTATGGAAAAGGCCGTTGCACTCCTCACCTCCTATCGTGACGAATGACATACCGGACAGGCTGACTGTCATATACTGGTATCATGCTGAAAGGAGGGCAGGCAGTGGGTGAATATCATCATGCATTATCCAGAAGGCGAAGAAGGTCTAAGAGCATTGCAGAAAAAAGTATCGGAAGCTCATGCTGAGGCAATAGACAGCTTTATAGATAAGCTGACCTGCCCTACGGGACAGAAAATTGAGTTGCTGAATGCTTTGATTGACAGTGCGAAGAAAACTGAAGTATAGGCGGGAGTTTATCGCTCCCGCCTGTTTTATTACCCTGCAAAAGCGGACAAGCGTTCATAAGTTGCTCGCTGAATTTGTACCCTCTCCGCCTCCCACTTCTTCACCGTTCCGCCATGTACGCCCATAAGCCTGCCAAATTCATTTTGCGTCATGCCCATGCCCTTGCGGATCGCCCGTATCTGCCACCCCTGTCCCTCGAACAGAAACCGGCTGTAATCGTCCAGTATCAATTCCTGCGGGTCTATTTCGAACAACTCAGCAATCTTTATCAGGTTGTCAATGGGGATGAAATCGTCCGTTTCTTCATATCGTGCATAGGTTCCCCGGTCTATCCCTATATGCCTTGCTACATCACGTTGTAGCAGGGATTTTTTATACCGATAGTACCGCAGCTTGTCCGCTACGGTGGGAATCTTAGACGGGTCAGGGTATCGAATATTGAATTTCTCCGCTTCGGTCAGTTTGTGGGGACGGAGGAAATGAAAGCTATGGACGTATAACGGAGCAAACATATAGCCGTCCTTGCTTTGCTTTGCCATGAGCCATAGATTGTCCCCGGCTTTGCGCCAGACTTGCCACTTAAACGAAAAAGGAGCGCAATCTGCCTCTTTTTCTTCCAAAAAGGCCGCTATGTAGGGGTGGCGTTTTCTATACATTTAGCCGCATATGTAGCAAGCCGTATTCCTTTATCCTGCTTGTATGTAGTAACTGCCTTTATAAGTCCGATTGTTCCAATTGATATTAAATCATCCTGGTCGCGCTGGCTGGAATAATATTTTTTTATTATGTGAGCCACAAGCCTCAAATTGTGCTCTATCAGCTTTGCGCGTGCCTCCATGTCTCCTTCTTCTTTGTACCTCTGAAGGAGTAGACGCTCTTCTTTTGCCGTCAGCGGCCTTGGGAAAGAGCCCTGCGATGTTACATGCAGTATAAAATATGATAACTGCGCAAATATTTGTGATAAAGCTGATAAAATCACGAGCATGGCCTCCAATTTACTAAATTTGTCTATAATTCAGATTTATGCTTACAGGGCTTGGCAGGTGCAAGTCCTTTAAAATATTCAATAAAATTCTTTAAAGTCCATGCTTAGTGAATTGCTTTTTGTGCCGGTATAGCATTTATACGCTTAAACGGAACTCTATATCGTTTACACTAATATGCATAACAGATATTATCTCTTTTATTTTACTCCTTTTATAAAATTAAACATACTGTTGATATTGCGCTGTACTCAATACCATACACTATACAAGTTTATTGGTATAATATAAGGTATAATTAATGATTCTCAACACTCAATCAGCTAAACTTGCCCATTAGATATAATCTTTCTTCACATAATTTCATGCTATTGTTTTAATAAACTCAAGCGGAGCTAAATTTGTATAATATTTCATTGCGGCTAACAGGCCAAATTTGTTTAACATAAGAATTCTACTGTTATCAATTACTTTCACAATGACTTTATAAAGCTTTTCCTTTACATCTTTTACAAATTTGCATATTTAAAATTTATGCAACAAAAAACAGCTCCGAAGTAATACTTCGGAGCTGTTTGAATTAGTCTTTATTAGCCTATTTCTACTGAAACCTTATCGCCTGTGCGATTTGCAGCAGCACGCATAACAGTGCGTATAGCCTTAGCTATTCTGCCCTGCTTGCCTATTACGCGGCCCATATCGCCGTCGGCAACTGTGAGGTGATATACTATTATACCTTCCTCATTAGGCTCGTCAACTGTAACATTTACTGCGTCAGGATCTTCAACAAGTCCCTGTGCCATTACTTTTAAAAGCTCTGTCATTACTATCGTCCTTTCTTAGTATAAGAAGATTTCTTTTTAGTTAAAACAGCTTACATAAGCTGTTCTAAGCTCCTTTACGATGATAAGACTCTATTAAATCTCTACACCGTTGCTCTTAAGCAGCGCCTTTACTGTGTCAGTCGGCTGTGCACCGTTCTTTATCCACTGCTTTGCCTTGTCGGCGTCAAGCTTTACCACAGGAGGATTCTCCATGGGGTTGTAATAACCCAGCTCTTCTATAAAGCGGCCGTCTCTCGGATATCTGGAATCAGCTACCACTATTCTGTAAAAAGGAGCCTTTTTTGCACCCATGCGGCGAAGTCTTATTTTAACTGCCATTCGTTACACCTCCTTAATGATAATAATGTGTTATAAGTTTATATACCAAATCCCGGTGGGATTCGCATACCTCCAAAGCCCCTGCGGCCCTTTTTGCCCTTCTTTGGTCCGACCTGCTTAAACATTTTGCGCATCTGCTCCCACTGCTTAAGCACCTTATTGACCTCTTCAACACTTGTGCCGGAACCAGCTGCAATTCGCCTTTTTCGCGACGGATTTATTATGTCTGGGTTTTCTCGCTCTTTCTTCGTCATAGAGTATATAATCGCTTCGGGGCGCATCATAATATTATCGTCTATTTCAGCGTCTTTAAGCTGCTTGCCTATGCCTGGAAGCATTGAAAGCACCTGCTTTAAAGAACCCATCTTCTTTATTTCCTGAAGCTGATACAGCAAATCATTCATATCAAATTTATTTTTTTTGAGCTTGTCGGCCATTTCCATGGCCTTTTTCTCATCAAGCTGCTGCTCCGCCTTTTCTATAAGAGAGAGCACGTCGCCCATGCCTAGTATT
>USGR01000179.1 GCA_900554165.1 uncultured Oscillospiraceae bacterium
CGATTATGCCTCGGCCTGCGATGTCCAATATATTTTCGGCCTCTTCACCGACAAAAACGCCGGCGGCTTTTATGCATGGGCTAAGCCTTGCCTTAAGCTGCGCCGCCTGAGCTGGAGAAACGTATCTTTTGCTGTGCGGTGCAAAAACAAAACCAATGTAATCCGGCATTGTCGTATTTACATAATCAATATCGCACAGCCTTGAAAGCCCGCAGATTTTTATCTTTGTCATATATTGCCTCTCAAGCCGTCGAGTATAGATTTTTTATCAGGAGCCGTCATCAGCGTCTCGCCTATTAAAACGGCGTTTACATCCGCGCTTCTCAGCGCTTCAACATCTTCTGCAGATTTAATGCCGCTTTCGGCTATGAAAATTATGTCACGCGGCACCAGTCTGCGAAGCCGCTTGCTGTTTTCAATATCTACAGTAAAATCTTTAAGATTGCGGTTGTTAACGCCGATAATTCTTGCGCCGGCACTTAACGCCTGTGATATCTCCGCCTCGTCGTGCGCTTCCACCAGAGCGGAAAGGCCGAGGCTATCGCATATATCAATATACCGCCTGAGGTCGTCCGCGCTCAGTATGGCGCATATCAGCAGCACAGCGTCGGCGCCGAGCAGCTTTGCCTCATAAATCATGTACTCGTCTACAACAAAATCTTTTCTCAGGCAGGGAATTGAAACGGCGGCGGCAATCTCCTCTAAATACATGTTGTTTCCTAAAAACCACCGCGGCTCGGTCAGCACAGACACGGCCGCAGCTCCCGCCGCTTCATATTCCTTTGCTATCTGAAGATAGGGAAAATTTTCTGCGATTATTCCTTTGGAAGGCGACGCCTTTTTGCATTCGCATATAAAAGCGATATCGTCAGATTTCAGCGCCGCTTCAAACGGGAATTTTGTGCTTCGCCCAAATTGCAGAGCGGCGGATTTTATCTCTCCAAGCGGAACCGCAGCCTTTGCCGCCGCTACCCGCTTTTCTGCATAGGCAGCTATAGTTTCAAGTATGTTGTTCATTATATTACCGACTCTTTTCTGAATTCTTCACACTTTTTAAGCGCCGCACCGGATGAGATAAGCTCATCGGCAAGCTTTACGCCGTCTCTTAACGTGTCTGCCTTTTTTGCAATATACAGACCTGCCGCGGCGTTAAGGAGCACGATATCGCGCTTTGGCCCTGCCGCGCCGTTTAGGATGTCCAAAGTAATTTTGGCGTTTTCCTCCGCCGAGCCGCCTGCGACATCGCTCTTTTGAGCCCTTTTAAGCCCAAACTCCTCCGGTGTTATAGTATAAGTTTTATACCAGCCGTTGTCAAATTCGCAGACGGAGGTCGGCGCGCTTATAGAAATTTCATCTACCTTGTCCTGACCGAAAACCACCATGCCGCGCTTTACACCCAGTCCTGACAGAACCTGAGCCAGCGGCTGCAGCAGTGACTCGTCGTATACGCCCAAAAGCTGCATTGTCGGGTGCGCGGGATTGGTAAGCGGGCCTAATATATTAAATACTGTGCGAAAGCCAAGCTCTTTGCGAATAGCTCCGACATATTTCATTGACGAATGATATTTCTGCGCGAACATAAAGCAAATACCTACTCTGTCAAGCAGTTTGACACATTTATCTGGTGAAAGGTCGATATTTATACCGAGCGCCTCCAAACAGTCGGCGGCGCCGCAGCTTGAAGAGGCGGCGCGGTTGCCGTGCTTTGCCACCTTTATTCCTGCGGCGGCGAGCACAAAGGCGGCAGTGGTGGAAATATTAAAGCTGTGCGAGCCGTCGCCGCCGGTGCCGACTATTTCCAGCACATCGCCGCTATAGTCAACCCTCAGCGCGTGGCTGCGCATGGCGGCAGCGCAGCCGGATATTTCGTCTATAGTTTCGGCTTTGGTATTTTTAGTAGAAAGAGCTGCCAAGAACGCCGCGTTCTGAGTCTGGCTGGTTTCGCCGCTCATTACCTCGTTCATTACGCTGTACGCCTCATCATATGTAAGGTCGCCTTTGTTTACGAGCTTTACAATGGCTTCTTTAATCATAGAAAATTCCTCCTAATAAAATGCTTTACTAAATATGCATAATGCAGTTAACTTGATGATAGTAATCTAAAAGATAATCTTCGACTATAAAAATTCCTAGTGGATATATGTGTTTTATCCGTTTAGTGCATAATTTATATAACTATAGTATTGATTGAATAAACACAATAAACGGGTTGCGATTATCTTGCTGAATTTTTATATCCTGCGCTGTGTGGAAGAAGCGTCTATTTTTATATTTAGCTGCTTACCGTACCGATAAGATAGAACTAAAGATAAATTAAGTGCAAATATATTTGTCAAATCACATGCGTCAGCCCTTATGTCCGTATTTGATGCTTCGGCTTAGATTTATGCGCAGATTATTTTTTGGTAAGACTCAAAAAATTTTTGAGAATGGTTTTGCCGTCCGGTGTCATAATTGACTCAGGGTGAAACTGTACGCCGTAAATATCATATTTTTTATGCTTTACCGACATTATCTCTCCGTCATCGGTTGCAGCCGTAATCTCAAGACAGCAGGGCAGGGAAGAAGCATCTGCGGCAAGCGAATGATACCTCGCAACGGGTATTGTATCGGGACATCCTTTAAAAATCGGACAAGAGGTGTCCACTTTTATATTCGACTGTTTGCCGTGCATAAGATGCTTTGCATAGGTAATATGGCCGCCGTATGCCGCGCATATGGCCTGATGCCCCAGGCATACGCCTAAAATCGGAGCAAAAGCTTCACAGCGCTTTATAAGCTCGATGCATATGCCGGCATTTTCCGGTCGCCCCGGTCCGGGAGATATAATTATTGCGGCAGGTTTAAGCAATTTTATTTCATCAACCGTCATCGCGTCGTTTCTTATTACATTAATGTCGGAATTTAACTCGCCTATGAGCTGATAAAGATTGTAGGAAAAACTGTCATAGTTATCTATAAGCAAAATCATGGCTGAATCCTTTCTGCCAGCTTAAGGGCGTTTACAACGGCAGCGGCTTTATTAAGGCACTCCTGATATTCCGTCTCTGGCACAGAGTCGGCCACAATGCCGGCGCCGCTGCGCACGAATACTTTGCCGTTCTTTTTATATGCAATGCGTATGGCAATGCAGGTGTCAAGATTGCCGGTGAAATCTATATATCCTATAGCGCCGCCGTATATTCCGCGTTTGTTGTTTTCCAAATCGTTTATAAGCTGGCATGCTCTAAGCTTTGGCGCGCCTGATAAAGTCCCGGCAGGGAGTATAGCGTCTATAGCGTCCAGCGCGCTGTCTCTTATACACATTCCGAGCCCACGAGACGGACTCCTATCTCGTATGCCGT
>USGR01000180.1 GCA_900554165.1 uncultured Oscillospiraceae bacterium
ATGTCAGACGCTGAATATGATGCACCGCTTTCAAGTCCTTTAACATCATCGGCAGTTATGTCGGAAACAATCGTCGTTTCTTCCGAAGCCGAAGACGCGCCACCCCGCGGGAATATATTAAATTTATCCTGCTTTGTCTCTACTCTTGAAATGGTGTTGTCTGAAGCAGATGACGTAATGTCATCCGCCTTACCGGGAGAACATGATGTAAAAGAAAGAATGCATATTATAAGCAGAAAAATAGCTGTTATTTTTTTCATTATTTATTCTCCCAAAAATTAATAGGTTAGTAAAGCAAGTTATTACAGAGATAATTGTAATCTTGCCGTTACATTTATTAGCGTTAAAGCTCAATAATTACTGCTTTTTATTGTATACAGCAGTAAGACTGGAGATTGAATTATCATCAATATCAAATCCGGTTAAACTACCGTCGGATATATAGCTGCCATTTGCATGCTGTACTTCAGCCGGGCTTTCTGCCTGCGACATGCTATTTAATAAAGGAAGTATCCGGTAAAAATCCATAAGCGAAATATTCGTTTCAACAGCGTTGATAGCCTTGTTAAAGTAAGTTTCAGCATTTTGCAGCACGTTATTTTTAAGATATTGATTTACAATCGCGCAGGCAAGATTTTCTTGAATGGTTATTTTGTCAGTGGTGCTCCAATCGCTTTTAGAAAATACAGCACCAGCCATTGCACCAGTCAGAGTCTGAAGCCCAGGCTCAATATTAATTGGAAGTCCGCTTTCCCTGCCGTCCGAAACGCTTTCAGGAATATCAAAGGTGACGCCGCCTATAGAATCCATCACTTCTTCAAACTTGGAAAGCTCAATTTTTGCGTACCTGTCTATTTCTATTTTTAAAAGGTCCTCAACGGCCGTCATTGCCTGAACATGGCCGCCATAGGACAAATGCCCGTTTAGAGTATCGCGGGTTTCGCCATAATTGCAGATAGTGTCGGTCGGCAGTGAAGTCAAATAAATTTTGTTTGTATATGAGTCGACGCGGAAAAGCATAAATGCGCCAGCCTGAGTATTCTCGTCGTCGCCATATGCGAAAATAAGGGTGTTGAACGATACATCTGGACTGCCGCCGGTATAGTCAACACCGCCGCTGCTTTTCTTGGAAATATAAACAGCCGATACTATAATCATAGCTATAATAAGCAACGACAGCACTACAGCGGTAATTATTATCAATTTTTTAAGCAATTTATCAGTAAATTTACGTTTGCGTCTAAGTGCGTGGTTAGCCAAAACAAATTCCTCCGAAACAAAATATTATAATCTGAGATGATAGCCTACAAAGCCCTAGCTAGGTGAAAGCATCGGTAAAAGTCATAATTTATTCTACAGTCAGCCGCTTAACAGATATACATTTTCCGCTTGCTTCGTCAATTTCGAAAATACAGGTGTCCATATGGCAGGGAGAATTAGCATATTCAAACCTGACGGGCAGCTTGCTCTTCATAAATTCTATAGATTTTTCTGGGTTTACGCCAAGTACGGATAAAAATGGGCCCGTCATGCCGACATCGGTGATAAATCCGGCGCCTCCCGGAAGAATCTGCTCGTCCGCCGTAGGTGTATGCGTATGTGTGCCAAAAAGCGCTGATATACGCGAATCTGTATAAAACGCAAGCGCTTTCTTTTCAGCCGTCGCTTCGGCGTGAAAATCAATAATAATTATTTTTGCACCGTTTTCTTTCGCCTCATTTATAAGCTTATCGGCTGTGCGGAAAGGGCAGTCGAGACTATTCATATACACAAGTCCTAAAAGGCTGATAACGGCCGTGATATATCTGCCCTTGTCAATATACGCGATACCTCTGCCGGGGGCTGAGCTTGGATAATTTGCCGGCCTCAGCAAAAACGGATTTTCATCAAGCATGTCGTATATTTCACGTCGGCGAAAAGAATGATTTCCACCCGTTATAACATCTACTCCGCTGTCAAACAAATACTGCGCCGAATGCGGCAAAATTCCGTTACCCTGAGCGGAATTTTCACCGTTTGCTATAACAATATCAATGTTGTACTCTTTTTTAATATCCGGCAGCTTTTCTCTTAAAAATTTACAGCCGTTTTGGCCTACTACGTCGCCTATACATAAAATTTTCATTATGTGTCTATACGCCTCAATATTCTAATATACAATATTTTCTGAATTTGTGGGCCAAAATAATCATGACAGAACATTTAAATATATTAATCCCTTAAAGCCATCTGTCTAAGACATAAAGACCGCGATTTTATCTAATAAGCAACTGCTTAAATCAGATTTATTTATTATTATAACTCGCCGGTGCAATATTTACCATAAAAATAAATAAAAAAATCCCTGTACGCAAAAATTTCTGCGTACAGGGATTAAATTTATTATTTAGCGTAATCAATAGCGCGGCTTTCACGAATAATATTTACCTTTATCTGTCCGGGATATTCAAGTTCATCCTCAATTTGCTTAACTATGTTTCTTGCCGCTATTATCATTTCGTCGTCAGATATAATCTCCGGCTTAACCATAATCCTAATCTCGCGGCCGGCTTGTATGGCATAAGACCTTTCAACACCGTTATAGGAATTTGCAATTTCCTCAAGCTTCTCAAGGCGCTTGATATAATTCTCAACATTCTCACGCCGCGCGCCTGGACGCGCCGCTGATATTGCGTCAGCAGCCTGCACCAGACAAGCAATGACGGTTTTCGCCTCAACGTCGCCGTGATGTGCCTGAATAGCATGTATAACCTGCTCGTTTTCCTTATATTTGCGAGCTACATCCACGCCGAGCTGTACATGCGAGCCTTCCATCTCATGATCGAGCGCCTTACCAATGTCATGCAGCAGGCCGGCGCGCTTTGCCAGCGTTACATTCTCGCCAAGCTCTGCCGCCATAAGTCCTGAAAGATAAGCGACCTCCAAAGAATGGTCGAGTACATTCTGACCAAAGCTTGTGCGGTAATGGAGACGGCCGAGGAGCTTTACAAGCTCCGAATGCATGCCGTGAATGCCAGTTTCAAGCACGGCGTTTTCGCCCTCGCGCTTGATTACCTTTTCAACCTCGCGCTTGGACTTTTCTACCATTTCCTCAATGCGGGCGGGATGTATTCTTCCGTCTGCAATGAGCTTTTCAAGAGAAAGCCTTGCAACCTCGCGGCGTATTGGGTCAAAGCTTGAAAGGGTAATAGCTTCAGGGGTATCGTCGATTATGAGGTCGACACCGGTAAGCGTTTCAAGCGTGCGGATGTTTCTTCCTTCACGGCCGATTATGCGTCCTTTCATGTCGTCGCTCGGCAGCGGGACAACAGAAACCGTTGCCTCAGAAG
>USGR01000181.1 GCA_900554165.1 uncultured Oscillospiraceae bacterium
CGACATAAGTTTAGATTATATCATTTTTAACAAACCAGATATAAGAGACGTGAAAATGGCTGATGACATTTATAAAGAAATAAGCAGTTTAACACGCAGCGAACGCGAATTTGTCATGGCATTGTTCCAAACGCTCAAAAGCAGCAGGAATACTTGCTCCGATTAAATCTGCAATATAATAAACTATACTGCAATGTTGCAGTATAATATAAATAAGGGCGGTACATGCCGCCCTTATTTATATTATACCATGCAGCTTTTACCGCTTGGCACAAGTCCTGCAGGAAAATCAAACCAGTCATAATAACCGCCTAATATGCGCTCGCTAAAAAAGTTTGATTCCATTGAGCATTAAAAGGCCCGCAAAAATCTTAAACTGCTTCTTTCAGAGCCGAGTAATCCACGAATGAACGGATAAATTACGTCCAGCGGCTTCATTATGCCAGCTTATACATGATTTTCCTATTGGAACTATCAATTAAATTTTTTCTGTATTTCTAAGCCTTGGCCAGAGCATTCTATTTGTCTAAAAAATTAGCCTAAGTAAATAATATTGCGGCCGTTACGCTGATAATCGTGTACGGCCGCCCAATATAAAACTATTTTTTATAAACCGCTATCTAACCATTGGGCGCATATTTACACCGCGGCCGAGCAGATACTCCTTAAGCTCCTCTACGCTGTAATTCCGCGGCAGACGCGTAGAATACAGCATAGAGCTTATTATTCCCGCCGTTGCCTCTGTCTTTGTAAATACGTCATATAAATGCTCCGGCTTGCCGGCGCCGCCCGACGCTATTACCGGTATTTTTACCGCATTGCATATCTTGCCGGTAATGTCAAGGTCATACCCGCCGTGAGTGCCGTCGTTGTCTATGCTATTGACGACTATCTCACCGGCGCCGAGCGCCTCGCCGCGTTTTGCCCACTCCACAGCATCCATGCCGGTAAACACGCGCGCGCCGTCTATCGCTATCTCGTACCCGCTCGGTATCTTCTCCGACACGCCGACGTTTTTCACCTGCATGCTGAGCACTATACACTGCGAGCCGAAAGCCTTTGCGCCCTCGTTTATTATGTCTGGGTTTCTCACCGCCATTGAGTCGACGCTTATTTTCTCTGCGCCCGCCTTAAGCACGCTGTACATATCTGAAATTGTCTTTATTCCGCCGCCGACCGTGAAAGGAATAAACACCAGTCCGGCTACTTTTTTTACCATTTCAAGGTCTATGCTGCGCTTTTCGGCGCTCGCCTTTATATCATAAAAAACTATTTCGTCTATCTGCATATCATAGACCTTTTCAGCGACCGTCTCCACCCGCTCAATGTCTATATTATTCTGAAACTTGCTGGCCTTTGTGACCATGTTGTTTATAACGTCAAAGCAGGCGATAAGTCTTTTTGTCAGCATTTATTTCTCCCCCAAATCCGCGAAATTTTTAAGCAGCTGCAAGCCTGCCGTGCCGCTCTTCTCTATATGAAACTGCGAGGCGTATATGTTGCCCGACGACACCATAGACACAAACTCGCCGTTATAATTGGTCACGGCCATTATTATGCCGTCATCCTCCGGTACGACATAGTAGCTGTTTACAAAATAAAAATAATTTCCGCTCTCACTGCCCTTATTAACAGCGTTCGACTGCTTCCAATCCACTCTGTTCCAGCCTATCTGCGGTACTCGCACTTTAGATTTATCAAACTGCTTTACCTGCCCCTTAAACCAGCCGAGGCAGTCGGTATCGTCCTCCTCGCTGTGCTCAAAAAGCACCTGAAGGCCGACGCATATTCCTAAAAATGGGACTTTTTTATCCAGCACAAGCCCGCTCAGCTTGTCGATTATGCCAAGCTCGCTTAACGAATCCATAGTGGCTTTTGCCGAACCCACACCGGGCAATATTATCCCGCTTGCAGACTCAAGTCCGGCAATATCGGAGACAAGCCGGCTTTCTATATTCATTTTTTTGCAGGCGTTTTCCACACTGGTAGAATTGCCCGCCTTATAATCTATTATAGCTATCATCATGCATCCTCCCACGCTTAATAGTTTATAATACCCCGGCAGCAAAGTCAACTTTAATGTCTTAATCCGCCCCAATAAAATAGGGACAATGCTTTTAAATTGACAAAGCCATCACGCACGTTTTTAATCGGCACTTTTTACGCCTGTTGTGGCTTGGCAAAGTATAAGACTTATTAAAAAACAAAAATCCCGCCGTTTAGGCAGGAAAAGTTATGTATTTAAACATCTGTAAAGATGACTATTTTTACCATGAAATGGCTCAATCCTCCAAAAATTTATTGAGCATTTCCTCAGATGTGCGCTTATACTGCGTTATTTTACGCGTATATTCCTCAGACATATATTTAGACGTAAGCAAAAAATTTGCCGTCGCTATATTATTGGCCACGGGAATATCATACAAAACCGACACGCGCAGCAGCGCCTTTACATCAGGATCATGTGGCTGTGCCTCCAGCGGGTCCCAGAAAAAAACCATAAAGTCTATTGCGCCCTCGACTATGCGCGAGCCTATCTGCTGGTCGCCGCCAAGCGGTCCGCTTTTATACTCCCTAACAGGGAGACCCGTCTTCATTGAAAGCAGCCTTGCCGTCGTGCCGGTGCCGCATAAAAAGTGATTTTTAAGTATGTCTCGGTTTTCATACACCCAGTCGACCATTTCACGTTTTTTACTGTCGTGCGCTATAAGTGCAATATGTTTCTGCTTCCCCATTTTTACTGTTATATATTCGCTGTCTATCTCTCTCACCTCCAATTTTAATAGTATTATACGATATATAATCTTTTATTGCAATCATGTATTAATATTAATCTGTAAAATTGCTGTAAATATCTATTAGGCAAAATTAAACAGACATCTTTTCAGCCACGCATATTTAAAATTTTGCTGTTGTATTAATAATAAGCTTAAGTTAATCTTGACTATTTACCGCCGGCATGTTATAATTCATCATGCTGTTTTGGTGGATATAGCCCAGTTGGTTAGAGCGCCAGGTTGTGGCCCTGGAGGCCGTCGGTTCGAGTCCGATTATCCACCCCACCAGACTGAGTCTGGACGCGTGTTCGCGTTCAGACTCGTTTTTTTATTTTACTCCATTGCCCGCGGCGTCGACCTTATCCTTAATTACCTAAAGACTTCAAACGGATTTATATCCATACGGCAAACGGAAAAAACATCTTTTTTATTGCCTCTTGCTACCAGACTGAGTCTGGACGCGTGTTCGCGTTTAGACTCAGTTTTTTTGTTTTACTTTTGATAAATAAATGTTTGTATAGACTTTATTTATACGTTATGAT
>USGR01000182.1 GCA_900554165.1 uncultured Oscillospiraceae bacterium
AAGTACAGGAGCGCGACGTCGGCAGACGGGGCGGGCCGCTCATACACTGTCGGCGGGCTTGAGGTAAACGAGGATACCGTCGAGGTGCTGGTAGACGGCGAGCCGGTAAAACTCACGCCTATGGAATTTAAAATTTTACTGCTGCTTATAAAAAATCCCGGCAGGGTTTACAGCGCGGAAGAAATTTACGAACGGGTCTGGAATGAGCGTGCTATAAACACCGATACAATTATGGTGCATATACGTAATATACGAGAAAAAATAGAGATAGACCCTAAAAATCCCAAATATTTAAAGGTGGTATGGGGCGTTGGATACAAAATTGAAAAAGCTTAGAGGTATAGGCATACTGCTTATAGCTGCGGTGATAATCGTGCCGTCGATTTTTACCGTATTGTTTTACCCTGCCTTTTACGACGAGGCGGAAGCGGTCAACGATACAGAGCAAAGCGTTACGGCTTTAAGCGAAGATTCGCTGCTAAAGCTGTATAAGGGCAGCTATGTGCTTTATAAAGAAATGCGTAACCTTACGGACAATAAGCAATATGTTCCATCTGAGCTGTTTTTTGACGAAGAAGTCGCTGAAACGGCCGGTGCGCTATATGAAGATATAAAATATATAAGAGAGGGAATAAACAGCGTAATATACTCGTGGGACCAGGATTTTGGAGAATGCAGGGGACAGTTTGACTATGGAGTTTTTAATTCGCAGGGTTCTCAGACATTATCAAATACAGAGAGCAACGTAAGCCTTAGTGAATTTATAAGCAATAAAACGGCAGATATAGAAAACGGCAAATATGCTTTAGTGATTATGCTGCAGTTCAATGCTGCCGGAGGGCTTACAGTAACTGAATACGGCGGCGGAGAAGAAAGTGAAAATTATGACACCGATTTGTACTCTATGCATGCTGACAATAGGTTGGCTTCGGCGGCCGGCATAAACAATGAGTATGTTTACAGTGTAAAGGCCCCAAAAGATATAACCATAGTCTATGCCATTCCATCAGATTCTAATTTGTTTTCTGCGCTGTATATATATTATCCCACGGCCATAAAGACAGAGGAATATGAAATTTGGACGATAGGAGTAGTTGCACTGATAACAGTTGCCGCTATATTGCTGCCGTTTATAAAGAAATTGGAAATAAGTGAATTTAAATTTTCAAGAATGCCTGCAGAGCTTGCCATCATAGTAATTATACTTATTGCGGCGATTTTGTCGTCCGGTATGACGGGAGTGATAGAGCGCACCTGCAACGGTGAATACAGCGAGATGGCTAAGGGCTTTATCGGCGACAAATTCTCGGCGATTATCGTCAATGTATTTAATATTGGATTTTGGGCGCTGCTGTTTATGGGCTGGTATTCGGCCGTGTCATCGCTAAGGAAGATATTCGTATACGGACCGTGGCAATATATAAAGAAGTACAGCTGGATATACAGAGTATTCCCATTTTGCAAACGTAAATTTTTGCAGCTTTATAATTATATTTCAAGCTTTGATTTTAAAGACGGCTCAAGCAAAGCGGTGCTTATAGCCGTGTTGATTAATTTGGCGGTAGTATCGTTCATATGCTTTTTCTGGGTTACGGGAATTCTTATAGCTATACCATACAGTGTGGTTGTGTTTATACTGCTCAGAAAATATATGGACGGAATAAAGGACAAATATAAAAAGATGCTTGACGCTACAGGGCAAATGGCAAACGGAAATCTTGATGTAAGCATTGAGGACGACTTAGGCCCGTTTAATTCTTATAAAATGGAGATAAAGCGGGTGCAGTACGGATTTAAAAAGGCGGTAGAAAAGGAAGTAAAGAGCCGAAACATGCGAACAGAGCTTATAACAAATGTATCGCACGACCTTAAAACTCCGCTGACGGCGATAATAACTTATATAGGCCTGCTGAAAGATGAGAACATAACAGAGGAAGAACGCAGGAGCTATATAGACACGCTGGATAAAAAATCGATGAGGCTTAAGGCGCTTATAGAGGATTTATTTGAAATAAGCAAAGCGGACAGCGGCAACGTGTCGCTTAACATTGCCAATATTGATTTGGCGAACTTGATACGTCAGGTTTATTTTGAGATAAAGGAGAAAAGCGACGAAGCGGGACTTGAAATAAGGCTTAATCTGCTGGAAAAGGCAATTTTGCCGCTGGACAGCCAGAAAACCTACAGAATTTTTGAAAATCTGTTTATCAACTGCATCAAATATTCGCTTAAGGGCACGCGAGTATATGTTGATATGACGGAAACGGAAGACGGCGTTTTAGTAGAAATTAAAAACATTGCTGCCGCCGAGCTAAATAACGTACGCGCGAGCGATTTGACAGAGCGTTTTGTAAGAGGAGATATGTCGAGAAATACCGACGGGTCCGGCCTTGGACTTGCAATAGCAAAGAGCTTTACCGAGCTACAAAAGGGACGGCTTGAAATAAACATCGACGGCGATTTATTTAAGGTAACGCTGAACTTTAAAAGCGGGGAGAATACAAATCAGCAATAATATTTATAAAAATAAATATAAAAAAGCATTATTCAGAATAGCTTAATATATAATATAGAGATGTTATTTTATACACATAATATGTCAAATCAGGATGTATTCAGACTAACAATATATAATGCCAAAAAAGAACGATTATTATTTTAATATGTCGTAGAAATGTCGAAAAAAGCCGCACAAAGCCGAGAAACAAATAAAAATAATAATGTTCAGCGAAAAAAATGAATAAATATAAATTTTAATAAAGATAAATGCGTACGAGTGATTGACAAACTGTGTATAAAATATTATAATTTTATTAACTAAATGTGTCAGTGTCTTGCTGAACAGAATGAAAGAGGTTATGTAGATGGATAACAATGACATGAACAACATGAACACCAACACAAATGGTACGAACGAAGTTCCTCCACAGGGAAATCAGGATTTTTCACAGCAGCCGAATACGAATAATGTTCCGCCGCAGGGTAATCCGTTTTCACAGCAGCCTCCGTTTATGCAGCCGCCTGTGATGAATCAGCCGCCGATGCCTTCGCAGCCGAGCAAGGGCATGTCAATTGCCGCTCTGGTTTGTGGTATACTTGGAATAGTAGGTTCATTTATTCCGGTTGTAAGTTATTTTACATTAGTACTTGCAATTCTTGGCGTTATATTTGGGGCAAAGGGCATGAAAGATAATGCTCATGGCGCTGGTCATGGACTCGCTGTGGCAGGTCTTGTATTAGGCATTATAGGCCTTTGCTTTGCAGTTATAGGTGTTATTTGTGTAACATGTGCATGCATTTGTGCAGATGGCATCGG
>USGR01000183.1 GCA_900554165.1 uncultured Oscillospiraceae bacterium
TGAGTGATGCAGCCGCATTTACGGCGCTTGCCGAGCAGGCTAAAACAGCTATAAACGGCTAATATGATACGCCCGAGTTAATACTCGGGCGTTATTTTTGTCGCTTTGAGCATGAGAAAATGGTAGAAAGGGAAGCAGGTAAACAAAGGCCTTGGCAAATAAATTAGAAGCAATGGAAAAGAAAAGGACAAATTTTTTACAAGAAAATATAGTAAGAGGAAATACTCAAAAGCCCAAGAAAGGCTGTAAGCCTTAAACAGACAAATATGACTGCTTTGCCGCCGGCAAAGCGAGATAATCATATTTTTCCGCTTTCCTTTCTGCCTCTCCATTCTATGGATCAGCAAGTGCTGACCACTCCTTTGCCTGTGCAGACCGATAATTTAATGGTGCTTTGATTGCCTGTTTGGCGTTGATTTCGTTTGCTTAATGGAGAGAAAATGCTATAAAACCTGCTATGGCAAAAAAGTATAAACGAGAGGCTTTTGAAAGAAAGCTTAGCGTTTATGAAAAATTGTAAGGAGCAGTAAAGCATTTGCAAAGTCAGAAGCTTATACTATCAGATTGAGGCTATTTACGTGTGTCGGAGCTTTAATATAAAAGAAACAAACAAGCATAAAATTGGACGAGCCAGCGTTAGGACGTTTATGCGCTTGTTTAAGTAGATGATTGCTTAAGCTGCTGCTCAGTTAGATTTTATTGTCTTTTTATTAAGTGGCGCAAAGCCTTGCATGACTAAATTTAACGAATGTTTTTATTTTTAGTATCAAGATGCACATAAATAATGTGCCGGATTAACGGTGCTTTATATTAAATTAAAATATGTATGTAAACTAATATTAATATAAATTTATATTTATACTTAATTTATACTCTGTAAAAATTTTACTTGTTGTGTTATTATATACATTGTTGTGTATATTGTTCGTTTTAAACTGATAAAAATATACGGATAATCAAAAGCAAAACGAAAATGTCTTTTTTATCGGCGAACTGGAAAGGAGAGGGCAAAATGCAAATAACATCAAAAATTACCAGCAAAAATAACGATACCGTAAAGCTGTATTCTGCTCTTTCGGCTTCCGCGTCAAAGAGACGCGACCTCCGTCTTTTTGTGATTGAGGGCAGGCGCCTCTGCCGTGAGGCATATCTGTCTGAAATAAAAATAGAGGCGTTGCTTTTTACTCCAGATTTTTATTCAAAGCACAGCTCTTCAGTAGAAGAGCTGGCGGAGAGCGCCGACAATATATATGAAACAACCGAAGATATACTCAAAAAAATATCAGATACAGTAACCCCGCAGGGCGTTGTGTGCATATGCCGCCGTCCGGAGCATGATATGCAAAGCATTAAACCAGCGGGATTTTATATAGCATTGGAGAATGTATCCGACCCGTCGAATATAGGCGCTGTTGCCAGAAGTGCAGCGGCGTTTAACTATGACGGAATTATAGTTACAAGAGGCAGCGCCGACGTATATTCACCAAAAGCACTGCGTGCATCTATGGGTGCGCTGCTGCGCTTGCCGGTTATTGAATTCAGCGATATTGAAGAAATTTTAGAGACTTGCTGTAAATCTCGCATAGCATCCTATGCGGGCGTGGTAGCGAGAGACGCCGAAAATATACGGGACGTAGACTTTTCGGGCGGTACGCTTATAATGGTGGGCAACGAAGGACATGGACTAAGTGCTGCTGCCATAAACGGCGCTGAACATAAAATCTTTATACCCATGTCTGCAAAGACCGAATCGTTAAACGCTGCTGCAGCCGCGTCGATAATGATGTGGGAAAGCAGGAGAAAGACGTTGCTCTAAGAGTATTTAGGCTGTATTTGCTTTTTCCCGCACAATGAGTTATGGTTATTGAGCATAAATAAAAATCTCATTTATCAGCAGCTTTAACCGGCGGCAGAAATAGAAGTCTTATTAAAATGACGCGGCTTGTGGGCTGGTTAAATGTATAATATCAGTGCAGTATTAAAAATATCAATTCAGTGTCAATAATAGCTCAAAAGATTTTCTCTTGACAGGAGCGGCAATATATGGATAATAAAATTTATTACATTTGGATGCAGAAGGTACTGGGAGTAGCCAGCAGGAAAGCGCGGGAAGTATTAGACTATTTCGGCTCGGCGGAAAAGTTTGCTGAGTCCGGCGAGAAAGAGCGGAGGCTTTCCGGCCTTTTTAGCCAAAGGGAGATTGCACGTATCAGCAATACTCCTATTGAATATGCAGAGGATGTAATAAATAAGTGCGAAAAAACCGACCAGCAGATAATAACCTGTGATGATGGCAGATATCCAGTAAGGCTGACGCGGCTTATTGATGCACCGCTTGTAATCTATGTTTTCGGTACGCTGCCTAACATTGATGATGAGGTAGCGGTGGCGGTAGTAGGCACGAGGTCCGCTACTCCTTATGGGCATAAAACAGCCTTCCGGCTTTCATACAGGCTTGCGGAATGTGGTGCGCTGATTGTAAGCGGCGGCGCACTTGGCATAGATTCTGAGGCTCATCGAGGTGCGCTTCAGGCCGGCGGCCGGACAATAGCTGTGCTGGGTTGCAGCATAGACTATCCTTACCTTTCGGCCAATGCAGAACTTCGCAAAATGATATCCGAGCACGGTGCGCTTATATCAGAATATCCGCCGGGAACTCCGCCGTCAAAGGTAAGCTTTCCAATAAGAAACAGGCTGATATCGGGACTGGCGCTCGGTACGGTAGTAGTTGAAGCGAGCATTAAAAGCGGCTCGCTGATAACGGCCGACCATGCGCTTAATCAGGGCAAAGATGTTTTTGCGGTGCCCGGCAATATAATGTCGTCGGCTTACGCCGGCTCGAACAGGTTGCTGAGTGATGGTGCAAAGCCGGTATTTTCCGCGGCCGACATACTTAGCGAGTATACATCTCAGTATCCGCACAAAATTAATATGGATACAGCCTACACTATAATCGGAGAGGACAGCTTTAACTCTCCGGCTGACGCCGTAGAAGAAGCTGCATTTGAAAGAAACTCAACCGGCGCAGCGGATAATATAAATAGGGGAAGACGAACAAACTCAAACAGCAAATCTGACTATTTAGCTGCTTCAAATAATCGTCAAAAAATAAAATCTGATTATGATAAGAGTAATAACAGCGAAAACAGGGAATATATTAAAAATAACGCAGTAAATATTGAAAGCTTTAGCGAAAACGCCGTTAAGGTATTTGACTTTTTAAATCAGGGAGCGGCGGTTACCGATAAAATAATTGAGAAAACGGGCTTGTCGGCGGCAGAAGTGTTGGCTGCGGTCACTGAGCTTGAAC
>USGR01000184.1 GCA_900554165.1 uncultured Oscillospiraceae bacterium
GCAGAAAGTTACCGTAACTGGACATTTGCGCTTAAAACGAGGAATCTATCAGTTAGTTACGATAGCAAAATTTCCAGATGGAACAAAAAAAGAAAAATCAAAATCTACAGGATTACAGGAAAAAGGGAACAAAAAGCGGGGAAAAAGTGCGCACGGCATTTATATAAATTATAATTGAATAAATTATTTAGGATTGATATAATAACTATATGGAATATATGCGTTGAAGAATGCTGTATTAATGAGAAAGCAGCGCTTTAGCGGGTTAATAAGATATGGATGGTGGAAAGATGACGGAACAGCAGCTTTATGAAGTTTGGTGTGAAAAGGCTAAAGAGGATGTATCTATTGTTAAGGAACTTGAGGAGATAAAGGGCGACAAAGACGCCATATACGAGCGTTTTTACAAAAATCTGGAATTTGGCACCGGCGGCATGCGCGGCGAAATGGGCGCCGGTACAAACAGGATGAATATTTATACTGTTTCAAAAATTGCTCAGGCCATGGCGGAGCATATAAACAGCATGACAAAAAATGGAAGCGCCGTTATATGCTATGATTCGCGCAACAATTCTACGCTTTTTGCCAAGCGCACAGCCAGCGTGCTTGCCGCAAACGGCGTTAAGACGTATATTTTTGAAGAGCTGGCCCCCACACCTGTTCTCTCATACGCTGTGAGATATTTAAAATGCAATGCCGGCGCAATGATAACGGCCAGTCATAATCCTGCGAAATATAACGGCTTTAAAGCGTACGGCGCCGACGGCTGTCAGCTCGGACTGGAAGAAAGCCAGCATATAATGGACATAATAGATACGCTGGATATTTTCGGCTCTGTAAAATGCGGCGAATTCGAGCAGCTTAGAAAAAACGGCATGATAGAATATGTAAAAAGAGACTTATTCGACGCATATTATAAATGTGTACTTGGCTGTATGGTGGATAAGGACGCTATAAGAAACGCTGATTTAAGCGTGATATATACTCCCCTTAACGGCGCCGGCAACAAGCCGGTTCGCGAGGCGCTGGCCATGGCGGGTGTAAAGGACTTGCGCGTAGTACCAGAGCAGGAGGCGCCGGACGGCAATTTCCCCACAACGCCTTTCCCAAATCCGGAGTTTAGGGAATCATTTGAGTGCGCAATCAAGCTGGCAGAAAAGCGTCCGGCAGATATACTTTTAGCTACCGACCCCGACTCCGACAGGGTTGGCGCCGCCGTTAAAAGCGGCGATGACTATGTCCTTTTAAACGGCGATGAAATGGGCATTATCATGCTGGACTATATACTGAAAAATCGTCCGGCATCTCTTAAAAAGCCGGTTTGCGTAAAAACCATAGTAACAAGCCGAATGACCGATAAAGTAGCTCAAAAATACGGTTGTGAGGTAATAGACGTCCTCACCGGCTTTAAGTTTATAGGCGAGCAGATAGCGCTGCTCGAATCCAAGGGCGACGATGACAGATATGTTCTTGGATTTGAGGAAAGCTATGGGTATCTGCCAGGAACCTATGTAAGAGATAAGGACGCGGTGGCAGCCGCACTGCTGCTTGCTGAGATAGCGGCTGTGCTTAAAAAAGAGGGACGTACCCTTGCCGATTATATGGATGAGCTTTATAAAGAATATGGGTATTATACAAAACTGCTTATAAACAGCTATTTTGAAGGCTCCAAGGGCATGGCTCAGATGAAAGAGATTATGGAGGATTTAAGAAACAATCCTCCTGCCCAGATAAACGGTACGGATGTCGTATCGGTTTCGGACTATCTGACGGGTACATGCACAGAGGGCGATAATGTTACAAAGCTTACGCTGCCGAAGTCAGATGTGCTTGCTTACAGGCTGGCGGACGGCGCCGATGTTATAATCCGTCCAAGCGGCACCGAGCCCAAAATAAAAGTATATATAATAAGCGTGTCGGCAGATAAAGAGACAAGCCAGGCAGAGGCGCAAAAGCTCAGTGATTACATGAATAATCTGCTTGCAAAAGAGCATTAATATAAAAACAATGAAAGAAGTGAGACGCATATGAAAAGAAACATAGGAATTATATCAGCCGTAATGGCAGTGATAATGTCGATTTTGTTTGTATTGCCGGCATCAGCATCAATTTCTGATTATGCTGATACGGCTAAGGCTGCGGCAGTGAAAGCCATGGAATATCACAAGGACAACCTGTCGTATTTATTTGCCGAAGACTATGAAGGAGAAGATGCTATAAAGGCTGATATGGAGCATGTGCTTGCAGCATATGCCGCCGGTGTATACGGTATGGAGGGCTATGAATATCTCAGCGTGCAGCCGGATATAACGGTGATAACCGACGCATCATACTCACGCGAATATGCCAAGGGCATAATAATATCAATAATAAACGACGACATGGACGGCGTAAAGCAGTTTGCCGACGCGCTCTGCTTAAGGCAGGATGCGTCCGGCTCATTTAAAACAGCCGGCGCCGCCGACATTATGGACGACGCATGGGCGCTTATATCGCTGCAGGCGGCAAAGCTTTACGGCTATGATGCAAAATACGACGCTGCAGCGGCTATAGACGCGATTATATCGCAGAAAAAGCAAGACGGCGGATACAACAACTACGGCGACGACGGCGCGGTAGACGTTACAGCGACAATGCTAATGGCGATGTCATTTTTTGATTACACTGCCGCAAATACTGAGCGCGAAAGCTGCATAGACTTTATAAAATCAAAGCTTGGCGCAAACGGCTTGTTTGAATATTACGGCGCCGACAGCAGCTGCGCACAGGCCTATACCATAATAGGACTTATAATGGCGGGCGAGGACGTCACATCTGATAAATGGACGACGAACGGCGTTAATATTGTAGACGCGCTGCTCAGTTTCCAAGATGAAAACGGCGGTTTTTGGTCCGATTCGGCCTCAAAGAACGGAACGGGCTGGTTTACCGCTCCTGATGATTACAGCACGCGTCAGTGTGTAATGGCGCTGGGCGCTGTTGCAAATGCCGAGGAGCTTTACGCAAATATCTCTGGACTCACCGACTTAAATCCATCGCAGCCCGACAGCAGTGCATCATCGAGCACAGGCAGCACCGCAAGCACGCCTGCGAATTCAGACTCATCTTCGCAGCCGGAGGAGGGCATAGCCAATCCATCAACGGGACAGGGCAATGAACTCGGCTGGGTCATAGGTATAGCTGCTGCCGCCGTCGTGCTGGTTGCCGCCACTGTTATTATAACTGTAATAAACAGCAAAAAGAAAAAATAAATAGCAGATGGGACAATTACTACTTGTACAGTATAGTATAATGTGTTATGATAT
>USGR01000185.1 GCA_900554165.1 uncultured Oscillospiraceae bacterium
GCTTGCCGCGTCGCTTACAGAGGGGGCTCCTTGCCCGGTATGCGGCTCGGTGCATCATCCGACGCATGCCAAAGCCCCGGCCGGTGCTGTAAATAAACGCCGTCTCGATGAATTGAAATCGGAAGCCGATAATCTGCGTGAAAAATATAACTGCTTGTCAGCTGAACTGGCAGGACTTCAGGCCGAATGCAAATCGGCAGAGGAAAATTACAGAAAAATCTCTGATGCTTTAAACAGCGTACCTGCTGAAAACAGTATTCGCCTTTCGGAGCTTGAGAAGCTGATAGAGGAAAGCGACAGCTATAAAGAGATATATAAGCGCCAGTCGGCGGCGCTCGAAAAACTCAGGTCAAACCACAGCGAAAAACGTACTGAGCTTGATGAAATTTCAGCGCAGTGTTCCGAGAAAGCTTCTTTGGTTTCGGCGCTCAATGCCAAATGCAGCGAATTAAAACGCCGCTTGCCGCAGGACATAAATGCGGCGGGAATGGAAGAACGGATAAAATTGCTTCAGCATAAGCTGGAAAAAATAACGTCTGAAGCTTTACATATACAGCGCGCCCTTGATGAATCTATAGAAGCGCTGCATAAATCCAACGCCGAATGCGATACACTTTCAAAAAGCCTTGAGGAGAATGAAAAGGCGCTGTCAGACGCTTATAATCAATTTACTCAAAAATGTATTCAGTTAAATATCGGCGAAGATATTGCTGCATCACCCCTGCCGCCGGACGATAAAATGTCGGAGCTTAAAGGCAGGGTGGAAGCTTATACAAATGATACAGCGCTGCTCTCACACCGCATTGACGATTTAAAAGCGGAGCTTAAAGATGCATCATACCCTGACATGGCGGCAGCCGAAGAGGAACTCAGCGATAAAAAGGCTAAGGAGAGCGAGGCTGCGCAGCAGCTTGGCTCCATGCGCCAGCGGCTTGAGAATATAGAAGCAGCGCGCGCAAAGCTTGCAGAGCTTATATCAGAAAATGAAAAAATAGCTGCTAAAATAGACAGATATACCCGCATATCCGATATGCTTATGGGCCGAAATTTGCACCGGACAACGCTGCAGGGATTTGTGCTTGGCCTTATGCTTGATGAAGTGGTGCTTGCAGCCTGTCGTTATCTTGGCAAGCTCAGCCGCGGCCGGTTTGCGCTTGTAAGGGTGGACACGGAGGGCGGCAAGGCGCAGCACGGCCTTGATATAGAGGTGATGGACGCATATTTAGGAAGTCAGCGTAAAATATACACATTATCGGGAGGAGAATTGTTTCTTGCATCGCTTTCGCTGGCTTTCGGACTGGCTGAGGTGGTACAGAATTATTCGGGTGGTACACGCTTTGATTCAATATTTATCGACGAAGGCTTTGGCTCGCTGGATGCGTCTACCCTTAATCTTGCAATGGACGCTTTTGACGAAATAAGGCGCGACGGCAGGATGGTAGGCATAATATCGCACGTAGAGGAGCTAAAGGAGCGCATAAGCGCGCGAGTAGAGATTATATCCTCATCCGACGGCAGCCATATAAAAATAGTAAACTGATTTTTGCTGTCGCTGCTGCATTGCGCTATACACACTTTTTTCTTCCTGCTGCGTTTTCTGTATCTATTCACCATCTATCTCCGATGCTATTGCTATCATTGGCACACAGTCTGAGCGGGGGAAAGACTGCTTATAAATTTTGTTATATCCGCTTTGGCCTAAGCGCGGTGAAGCATTTGGTGCATTTTCACAAGCAATGCCTCGTGCGCATCACACAAATAAGATGATAGCGCAAAATAGGCTGATGTGTAAATTTTGCTTGGATTTTATGCAGATTTTGGCAGCTTAACTCAACTGCTGATTTTTCATATTTACAGTACTGCTTGCGATTTACGACCTCAAAACAAATAATAGGCTTTGCGTGTTATATGGCAAAGGCATCTCAATTGAAGCGTTAACGGTGCTGTTAATATCCTTTTGATTACACAATTAAAGATGAGCGATATAAATTTATATAAAACCAAAAAAGCAGAAAGCAAATGATTGATAAAATAATGCAAAAGTCTCACCTGCGGCGATATAAAGCATAAAATATTACCGGAGGTGATGTTTTTATGCCTAAAATATATTTATCGCCGAGTAAGAGGTGCCAAAATAAGTGTATCTGCGGTGATAATGAGTTCCTGCACAGCAGGGACTATATTGAATATTTAGCCAAATTTTTAGAAGCGGGCGGAGCAGATGTCAGAATTAACGGCAGCAATTTGCGGTTTGGAGTAAAAGAAAGCAATATTTGGGGTGCAGACATTTACTACACCGTGCGGACGTCTCCGCAGAGCAGCAGAAGAGGCTCGATAATTTATATAGGCAAAGATGGCAATTTGTCGGAAGCGTACCGCTGCGCGACATTGATAAGGAAACAGCGCAAAACGATTTATACCGGCAAAGTAACGATAAACGCAGTAAAAAGGTTTTATGAATCGGCTGCGGCAGAAGCAATATGCATATGCGATGAAATATTAAGTCACAGCAATGTAAAAGACGCAAATTTTTTCCATAAAAACATGAAAGAGCTGGCTAAGTCAACGGCAAAAGGAATGCTTGATTATATTAAATATAAAGAAACGCATAATAAAAAATGCGGACAAAATGAAGCATGTCCACAAAGGCCTCTTACATTCGGCGCATCTGACAGCGCCGAATGCAACTGTGAAAATATAGATGTCAGCGGCGCGCAGCGGCATGAAAAATGCGAAAATCATATTTTCGAATGTTGCGCGGACAAATATGGCCAAGAATGTAGCTTAAATGTAAGAGATAATGTGCCGCAGTTTTCAAATATCGATTTTGAAAGTTATCTGATAGATGAGGAAGAAGAGCTTATAAGTGGAATTGGTCCGTTCCCGGAAGACAACGGTGAATATTTTTCTATACTTCCATAAAAGGAGAGATTAAAGTCAAATAGACACAGTATTTTCTGCTTATTAGATTTGATAAAACAAAGGCTGACAAAAAATTTGCGACCGTTTTGTACATCTCTTTTTATATGATTACAAATTTTAGCGTGTTAAAAAAATAATGATTGAAAAGAATAAAAAATATCGCGAAGTCCGTTTAAAGTATTTCAGCACGTATCGTAAGACTATTTTAATTTTATTGGATAGCTATTCTAAAGCTTATTTGAATAATACATAGTCAAAGTCCATGTTTTATATAGAATTCATAAAAGGAATCAATCTGGGCCATATCTGAAAGCATTTGGAACATAAAATAAAAAAGGACACAATTTTTGTGTCCTTAATTAATATTTAATAT
>USGR01000186.1 GCA_900554165.1 uncultured Oscillospiraceae bacterium
GTCGTTTTGCTTTTCCTGCATGGCAAGCGATGCTGTCCGCTCGCATACAATAGCCGCAAACTGAGCCAGCCATACGCTCTCGCCATGACCCTTTATGCCAACCTTGGAGAAACCGTCGTTCCAGTCGAAAGCGCCTATCAGCGGGAGCCCGTGTGCGCCGAGCTTTATTGTCGATACAGCGCGCAGGCAGTGCTCGTAAACCGTGCCGGACACATCTGATATCTGCGGAACAAAGTAGCGCTCCTGCTCATTTTCTGAAAGAGGCTCTCCTTTAATAAACGGCACAAAATTGTGCAGTATGCCAGTATCGGCCGTGCGGTCGATATATTCGTAAACAGTATATGGCAAAAAGAGCATGTCGTCGGAGCCGCGGGTCCGAACTCCTGCGTCGCCGGTGCTCAGCGGATGCCACCAATGCAGAACATCTCCCTCTTCAAACTGGTGGGCGCAGCAGCGGAGTATATGCTCTTTTGCCGAGGACGGGTCCCAAATCATCTGCGCGCACACGTCCTGAAGCTGGTCGCGGAAGCCGAAAGCTCCGCCGCACTGGTAAAAGGCGGTACGTCCCATTATTCTCGACTGCTCTATCTGCGACGGCAGCCATGTGTTTATAAGGCAGTTAAGCAGCTTGTTGCTTGTGTTTATCTTAATGTCGGTGATGTCTTTGGCCTTTTCTTCCGGCGCCAAATAAATATCATATTTATAGCCCGGCGTTTCAGAAAAAGACATGGTAAATACGATATGCGTGCTGCTTTGCTTTACTATTACTGCGCCGCACGGATTAGACGGTGAAGCAGTTTGGCCGACATCCCACCTGCCGGAGAGAAAGTCCTTTTTTTCGCACACATAATTCATAGGGCCGCCAAAGGCCGAAAGACACATATATCCCGGCGCGGCAGTGTTAAAGCCGTTGTGTATATTAAGCACTTCTTCTTCAAAAGAAAAGCTTAAGCTTTTTACGGCAGTACCGCTTACGCCGAGTATCGGCTCGGTGTAATATGCCGTTTCAATGCCTTCAGGGCGGCTGTAGTTGACTTCTATCACCTTTGTCATATCCTGCTTTGGCACAGTTACCTTTACAGAATAGTCTATGCCGCCTATACTACCCTCATAAAGCGCAGAGTCACGCGTATAGGTGACGCGGGAGCCCCATATCAAATCGTAATATTTTCCATCTATTCGGGCGATAAGCATTTCGCCTCGGTTATCGGTGCGGGTGTCGTTAAACCATGGCGTAAGCTTGTTTTCACGTGAATTTTTTGCCCATGTATAACCGAGTGAAATATCGGAGAGCAGCGTGCCGAAATTTTCGTTAGCAAGCACCTGACACCATGGGAGCTCCGGCGTGGCCGCGACAGTAAAGGAGCTATCCTTATCGCTATCGCTAAAAACACCGCCGACTATTTCTATACCGCTTGGCAGCGGCTTTGCCGGCCTTGAGGCGGGCAGAATTTCTATTGGATTATATTTAACAGTGCTTCCCCTTGCGGCTGTTATATTTTGCGGCGCAACGTAGCTTGCCGCCGCTTTTATGGCGGATATTGCTTCGGGGCTTATCTTTAAGGCGTCAAGGCAATATATGCCTCCCTTTTGCCCAAGCAGTTCCTCACTGCCGCATAGCCGCACCATATCATACAGCGCGGATGAGACCGAGCGCATGTAGTCTCCGCCCTCGCTGAAGAGTATGCATAAGTCAAATTTAATTCCGCACAGCCGCATTTTTGAATGCAGATTTATATACGGCTCCCATTTGCTTACGTCGCCGGCGCTTTTTAACTCTATCAAGATGATGGGAAAATCACCTGACACTCCCGCCGACCACAAGGTGGATATTCCCCCCGTTACAGGATATTTATCCGCTTGCCCCTTTGACTTTACCGGATAAAACAGCTTTGGAAGAATAGATGCGCATATACGCGAGGACAGGCCTCCGTCAAACAGCGGCGAGGCGGCCGCTTTTTGAGAAGAAAGCGCTCCCTGCCGCCGGCAGGTTATAAGATGCGATATAGCTTCATCCTGTGTTGCGGCGCAGGTTATGACAAAAGTGAACTGCTTTTGCGATTTGGGAGGAATATTCATTTTTACTCTTGCCGCGACGCATGGGTCGGGTACTCCGCCGTCGCCGTTTAAAACGGGTTTATTAGATATCAGAGAAGCGGCTCCAAACGGACGCTTAATAACTTTCTCGCGGTCAAAGCTGTGTTCAAAGGGAATATTCTCGATAAATCCGGCGGCGGCGTGCAGCACCGGCTCGCCCTTGCGGGAACGGCGCTCCATTGTGATAATGTTGAGCTCTTTTAGATATTTGCATCTAATAAACAGTCGCGAAAAAGCGGGGTGTGCCGAGTCGTCCTCAGGCGTTGAGAGACACGGCTCGAAATACAGCAGCAGCGATGCATTTTGTGAAAATGAGCTGCTGTTTTTTACAATAAATTTGCGCTCTTCGCATGGCATGTTCGGGTGCAGACATATCATCATGCCGGCGTCTAAGCCGTATTTTGACGCGTAAAACGCGGCATGAGATGCGGCAAACTGCGCCGAATATTCGGCGTCGGAGAAATAGTCCGGCGCACGGGTAATGGAGAAAGCGCCGTTTTTAGTCTCAACGACGGCAAATAGACCAAGCGGCCGGCGCAAAATATCGCTGCTGCGGCGGTATATGTCGGCGCCCTGAGAAAAGGAGACGCCGCAGCCGCTGTCCGTTACGGCAAGCGTATACTGTCCGTTGGAAAGAAGGTGCATTTTAGGCTCTGCAATATTTATATCATCGATTATTTCGGCTTCACCGCTCATGCGCCCTGGCTTTTGGGGTACTTCCGGTTCCACTATATCGTCAAATACAGCCGCGCCGGCAGGAATTTTTTCTTCGAGCAGTTCTTTAGCGGCCAGCATATTCCGGCTGTTCATAAACCGTTTCTGCATAATATTATCGTAGAGGGCGTTGCAGGAAGCTAAAATGCTCATTCCTATGTGATGCGCCATATAACAGCGCACTATTGAATATCCGCCGCTGCCGGCTCGGGATTTTGCGAAATCCGCCGCCTCATAAAATCCGTATCTTCCCGTCATGCCCATTTCTTCAAGCCTCAGCAGATTTTTAATAGAAGCCTGAGGTATTGTGGGCAGTGTGAGAAAAGTGGAATATGGAGAGACGACATATTCCTGATTAAGCCCGCGCTTAAGGCCGAGCTTCTGTACGCCGTGGGCTTTGTACTGATAATTATAGTGAGAATCAAATGCGTAAAAGGCGCTTTCAGAGCACCCCCACGGCGCTCCCTTTGCCCGCGCGCGGC
>USGR01000187.1 GCA_900554165.1 uncultured Oscillospiraceae bacterium
ATTATGGACTTAAATGGGAAAAGGATACTTATTACAGGGGCTTCGTCCGGCATAGGCAGGGAGATAATGCAAAAACTTGTAAGTGGGCGCGACTGCAAAATCGCTGCGGTGGCGAGAAGCTTTGAGAATATGTCGGATATGCCCGGCGCTGATAAAGTCAGCTTTTTTTCGTATGATTTAAGCGTAAAAGAAAATATTGATAAAGCCATAGACGAGTCAATAAAAGCACTCGGCGGCATAGACTGCATAATTGCCTGCGCCGGGTTTGGATATTTTGAAAAATTTGAGGGCAAGGACTATAATCATATAGAGTATATATACGACGTGAACGTAGTGGCGCCCCTTTACATGCTGCAGCTTTTGCTTGAAAAAACCGACGGCAACATAAGCTTTACGGTAATAGCCTCAGCGCTTGGGAAAATGACGCTTGCCGGCTATTCACTGTATTGCGGCAGCAAATTTGCATTAGACGGTTTTGCGCATGCCTACAAATATGAACAACCCGACCGGCTCCATTTTATGACGGTATATCCTGTGGGCGTAGACGACACTAAATTTTATATTAGGAACTCTGATGATATGCCGCTGCCGCGGCCTCTTCAAAGCATTGACAAGGTAGCGGAGTCTGTTATAAAGGGAATAGAAAAGTCAAAAAGATATGTATATACAAGCAAGGCGTTTATGATAGGATATGCCTTAAATAGGGCTCTGCCGTTTTTATTTCCCGTTTATCAGAATTTATATAAAAGTAAATTCTGCGCATGGCTCAGCAGAAAAAACGGAAATAAAAAATAGTGTGTTATCTATAGTTGCCTTAAAAGCATTGACTTTTTGTCAGGCAAACTATATGTATATAAAAGATTGCCGCCGCGCAATAAAATTTTAGACTTTGATGATGCATATGTATGCTATTTTCTGTGTTTTGTTGGCAGTAAAACGGCGGGGACATATTTGCTTTGACAGCAAATGCAGTTTTTGCTTCGAAGACAGTAACAGCGGTTATAATACAAAGCATAACGGCAAACACTGTCGGCTGAATTATGCTGCGGATACTGCGCTTTTGTCCGCAGTACGTATATTGCTGCGGCAGTAAAAGCTGCATTTGCAAAAATCAGAAGAAATGCGATAAATAATGCTTGAAATTTCTGCGAGTATATGGTAAAATCTATTAGACTTTTGCCGCTGTTCACTTTCTCAGCGGGGGTTAATGTAAAAGCATTAAAGCAGGCAGTCCTATGCCGAAGTAGTATAATCGGTACGAATGCCGGATAAAAATAGGAGGACATATTATGGATATGGTAAAAAATCTGTCTGACAGCTATATGAAAAAGGAAGTACCGGCTGTTGAGATAGGCAGCACTGTCAGAGTAAATGTAAAAATACGTGAAGGCGAGCGCGAAAGAATACAGGCTTTTGAAGGTACTGTAATAGCAAAAAACGGAAGCGGGATATCTGAGACATTCACAGTTCGCAGGGTTTCTTACGGCGTTGGCGTTGAGAGAGTATTTCCGATACATTCTCCAAACGTTGCGGACGTTGTAACAATCCGCAAGGGTCGTGTGCGCCGCTCAAAGCTGTATTATCTGCGCAACAGACTGGGCAAGGCTGCAAAGGTAAAGGAAAAGCTTTAAATAAAATTTTAAGGGCGGTAAAACCGCCCTTTTTTGCTTTTTGTTGGTTTGGTAATTAAAATATAATGCATACTAAGATAAAAATTGTAGTTTTTAAGCTTTAATTTTTAAAATATGTTTTCTGATAAAAAGTGTTGAAAATAAAAAAATCAGGCTTACGAAGCATTGCAAATGTTAAGTTTAAATAGCCTGAAATACAAGACAATAGGCTGCTAATGATTAAAATATTTAGCGGAGCATGTGCTTTGAATGGCTTAACAAGGAATAAAGCAATATATTAAAACACACAGCGGAAAAACATATATTAATATGCGGCTGAATTTGTAAAAAAATTGTGAAATTCAAAATTGCTGTTTTATATGCTTTAAGTCAATGATATAATAATTATTTGTAATCGAGATAATGGAAGAGTTATAAAACTCTCAAGGGGATACAGAGTAAAATGATATATCAGCCAAGGATAAAAAGAAAAAACCGTTTCTTGTCGCTTTATGACTGGATAGGCACATTGGTTGTATCTATTATTGCCGTTAGTATAATTTTAACTTTTTTCTTCCGTGTAGTAGTGGTAGATGGCCCATCTATGATGGATACTTTGCAGGATGGCGATGTACTTATTATGAGTCAATTTAACTATAAGCCCAAAGTCGGTGATATAGTTATAATAAGCCGGAATTATGAAAACGATGTATTATATCAGGAGACGTCATCAAAATCAGCTATAATAAAACGCATTATAGCCGTTGAAGGACAGACGGTTGACATAGATACCGATGCAGGAATAGTATATGTCGATGGTAAAGTCATTGACGAGCCGTATATAAAAGACCCTACAACTGTTAACAGAGGCACAGAGTATCCTTTATATGTAGATGAGGGCAAGGTTTTTGTAATGGGCGACAACCGATTGGTGTCGCTTGACAGCCGTTCATCCGAGGTTGGGCTGATTGACAGTAAATATATACTTGGCAAGGCAATGGTAAGACTGTTCCCGATAAGCGAGGCAGGATCGATATATTAGAAAAGGATAGAATAACATGAAAAAAGAATCAATAAATAATTTATACGACTGGATAGGGATAATTATTGTCCCGTTGATAGCGATAGTAATAATTTTTACTTTCTTTTTCAGAGTAGTAGGCGTGGACGGAATATCAATGATGAATACTCTGCATGATGGAGACAGAGTAATTATAAGTATTATAACGGACCCTAAGCCGGGAGACATTGTAGTTATTTCCCGCAATTATGATAATGATGAGTCAGCGAGAGAGCAGAGCGGAAACACCCCGATAATAAAGCGCGTTATAGCTGTTGGCGGTCAGACGGTGGACATAGATGACGACGGAAATGTTATAGTAGACGGCGTTAAGCTTGATGAACCGTATATAGCAGAGCAGCAGCAGAGAAGAATTGGAGATGTTGAATTCCCAATGACAATAAAGCCGGGATACATATTTGTAATGGGCGATAATAGGAACGTCTCAAAGGACAGCAGATTCTCTTCGATAGGTGAGATGGGGCAGGTAAATGAGAAGTATGTTCTTGGCAAGGCAGTAGTAAGGTTTTTCCCGTTTAGCGATATGTGCGCACTTTAAAATTTGATGTAAAAATACAAGTGCCTCCGGCGTGATTGTTATCTATAGTGC
>USGR01000188.1 GCA_900554165.1 uncultured Oscillospiraceae bacterium
GAAAGAAAGTTTTGTATATTAATGTAAGTTTTGGAGAAAAAATGAAGGATATAAAAATAGCTTTATTTGGCGGTACATTTGACCCTGTGCATAATGCGCATGTTATGCTTGCAGAACAGATGTATGAAAAAATAAATCCTGACAGGTTTATAATAATGCCAAACAGCGTGCCGTATCACAAAAATCACGATAATCTGACACCCGACACAGACCGTTTAGCCATGTGTCGCATAGCTTTCGACGAAAAATATGAGGTGTCGGAGATGGAGATGCAGCGCGGCGGTCCGACATATACGATAGATACTATAGAAAAGCTGTATTCGGAAAATAAGGATGCGGTTATATATTTAATATGCGGATCGGACATGTTCTTGACGCTTAAAGCTTGGAAAAGGTATGAGGATTTAATAAGGCAGACGGTAGTGTGTGTAGCACCGCGCCGCGGCAGCGATATTGCCGAGATAGGCAGATATGTAGAAGATATTGAAAGAGACGGCGGCTGCGTAATAATAAGCGATAAAATTTTGCCGAAAATATCATCGACAGAGGTGCGAAATTTGATAATTGCAGGGATTAACGCATCTGATTACGTGCCAAGGGGCGTGTATGAATATATAATGGAAAAGGGCTTGTATAAGCAATAATCAGCCGATAATAACTATTGATGTGAAAATTATATTTCTATTATCAGATTAGAGCAGAGCGGGGTTATAATGAACAAAAAAATAGATTTCAGCATATATGAGAGTGAGATAAAAAATAAGCTTTCGCAAAAAAGATATTATCACTCAATGCAGGTGGCAGCGCAGGCGAGAGCCTTAGCCGAAAAATATGGCGCTGACAAAGATAAGGCATATCTTGCGGGCATGCTGCACGACATAATGAAAGAAGTAAGTTATGAGGATACGCTTAAATATTGTGATGAAAACGGAATAAAACTGACAAAACTTGAGCGAAATACCTATAAAATACTGCATGGGATAGCAGGAGCCGACTATATAAGACAAAATTGTAACATAAATGATGTTGACATAATAAATTCTGTGAGGTATCATGTAACTGCACGCGCAGGAATGAGTTTGCTTGAAAAAATAATATATTTAGCAGATTTTACATCGGACGACAGGGATTTTGACGGTGTGGATAATTTGCGCGCCGCTGTGCAAATTAATATAAATGTGGGAATGCAGGCGGCGTTAGCTTTTTCGATTAAAGAATTGTTGGATAAGGGAAATTGTTACATACATCCAAATACAATAGAAGCATATAATGATGTAATGGAAAGCGTGCTGCAAAATCAGGCATAAGGGAGATAGAAATGGCTAAAAAGAATAAAAGCATAAACTTAAGCTCTGCGGGCAAAAGGGGTAAAAAGAAGCATAACAAAAAGCTTATTTTAATAAATGTACTTGCAACAATAACGTTGTTGATATCGGCGGTTTCGCTGACAGGCATGTTCTTGCTTGATTATAAACCGCTTCAAGCAATAGATGACAATGAATCCAATAAAGACCTTCCAAGCGTAGTACAAAGCGAGCATAAAGGCGTATCATATTTTCTTGTAATGGGCTTAGACGAAAGTGAGAGCCTTACTGACGTAATAATGGTAGTTTGCTTTGACCATGATAATAACTCGGCGTCTGTACTTCAGATACCGCGTGATACCTTTGTAGGGACTGAAATAAATACCGGCAAAACCGGAAAGGTAAATGCGGTATATGGGCATCCGAGAGAAGGCGAGGCAAAAGCCAAGGCATTAATGCGCTGTATAAATCAATATTTTGGGTTGCCGGTAGACCATTATGTAACATTTACGCTTGAGGGCTTTAGGAATGTAGTAGATGCCGTTGGCGGTATTGAGATGACATTAGATCATAGGATGCTTGTGGGAAACTCTGTAAGCGATGAGCACTATTATCTTGGCCCGGGCACTGTTTTACTTGACGGTGAGGATGCCGAAAGTTTTGTTCGTCACCGCAACAGCTATGCTATGGGAGACTTGGGACGAGTAAAAGCTCAGCGAGATTTTGTTATAGCATTTGCCAAAAAGCTTATGAATATGAGTTCTGGGGATATGCTTAATGTTGCTAAAACGTGTTTTAATGAAGTAACATCTGATTTATCTATAGGCGATGTGCTTGATTATGTAAATGAGGTAAGAGAGCTTAATTTTGATAATATATCTTTCTATTCTCTGCCAGGCCAAAGCAAGACCACAACGCCAAAAGGACTTAGCCAGAGACTGTCATATTTCTCAATACACAAGAGCGAATATGTAGATTTAATAAATGAGCACTTTTTACCATATTCCGAAAAAGTAACGGTTGACGATTTAAAAATAACTGAGCTGCACAGCAAGTCTGAGTATGAGAGCGGAGCAGACGCATATAAAGGCGGTTCTGTTACACAGATAGAAGGAGAAAATTAACTTTGGTGCCTGCCGCTTTATTTACGGCGGGCATCTTGATAATAATGGAAAAAGCGGGGTAAGGAATAAAAAATATATGGATTCACTGAAAATAATTGAGATAGCCGTAAAGGCGCTTGACAGTAAAAAGGCAAAAGATATAGATGCAATAAAAATAGGCGATTTAACAATAATAGCAGATTATTTTTTAATAGCATCGGGTACATCTTCGACGCAGGTAAAGGCGCTGGCTGACGAGGTGGAGTTTAAATTATCTGAAGCAGGAGTTGAGCCTGACCACATAGAGGGGCGGGCAACCGGCTGGATACTCCTTGATTACGGAAGCGTTGTAGTACACGTATTTCATGAAGAGACGCGCCATTTTTATGATTTGGAGCGTCACTGGTCTGACGGAGAGCATGTTGACATATCCGGCATGCTCACAGAATAAGTTTAATAAAAATTTTCAGCGGCAAAACGATTTTTACGTTTTGCCGCTTTTTTGTCGTTTTGAGCATGCGAAAGTCTTGGTTGAAGCGGGGAGCAGGTAAAAATCCTTGGCAAAAGAATTAGTGAAATTGAGTAGTAAGGCAAAAGACATGAGACGGTTTTGCTCAAGAGGGAAATTACATAAGAGGAAATATTGGCAACCCTAAGAAATGCTACCAGCCTTAAAAAACAGATATGGATGTTTTACCAGCTGCATGGCGAGCTGCGATGATATTTATCAGTACTTTTTCTAAGGTTCAGCAAGTATTGCCCTTTCTGGGACTGTGCATACCATTAGTTTTAATTATTTGCAAAAAATTCTCCTCGCTGTAGCCGGGCGGCAGACGATAAGATTGCGGTATCATTTATCCCGCCGAAAAA
>USGR01000189.1 GCA_900554165.1 uncultured Oscillospiraceae bacterium
AAATATCTCCTCAGCAGCTTTTAAAAGCCAAAAGCGCGGCCTGCCTGCCCAGCATAACCCCAAATATACAAAGCACAACGCTTAACAAAACATAAACCGCTCCCATTATATATCCACCTTTTTGAAATAGATTAAGCGCTTCTAAAGAAAAGGTAGAAAATGTAGTAAATCCGCCACATACCCCTGTTTTCCAAAACAGCAGCCATTTTTCATGCATTCCCCTTGCCTCTGACAATCCCACCACAAAGCCTATCAGCAATGCACCCATCAGGTTAGTGATTAATGTTAAAATAGGGAACGCTATCTTTGTCGGAATAAGGCTTAAAAGATATCTTCCCACAGCGCCCACCGCACCGCCGGCGGCAACCATTAATATTTTTATCAAGGCCATCGCTTCCTTTTTTATAGTCAAGTCCAATATAAAGCAGCTATTCTATAAGTGCAACGGCATATGAAGATATTCCCTGCATAGCACCAGTAAAGCCAAGCCCTTCTTCTGTTGTCGCCTTAACATTTACACATGATATATCTATATTGCAGGCGAGAGCAACATTGCTGCGCATTTTCTCTATAAACGGAGATAACTTAGGACTTTGTGCGGCTATGCATGCATCAATATTTGATATTTTAAATCCATTATCCCTTACCATTTTGCAAATAATTTTCAGCAGCTCTATACTGTCCGCGCCGCTGTATTTTTCGTCGCTGTCCGGAAAATGACGTCCTATGTCGCCAAGAGCGGCGGCGCCGAGCAACGCATCGGAAATTGAATGCAGTAGCACGTCGGCGTCGGAATGTCCCAGCAGGCCCAGTTCAAATGGTATATCTACTCCGCCTATTATGAGCTTTCTGCCCTTGCACAGCTTATGTACGTCATATCCAAATCCTATTCTCAATTATACTAACCTCCTAATCTTATAAAAATTCGCCGACTTAATATAAAAACGCTTAATTAAAAATCATTTACGAAGCCAAATTAAAATGTTATGTAAACCATTTGCTGAAATACAATATTCTTTAATAAATAAAATCTGAACTATACTGTGCTCGTCTATGTTTCAGTCGGATTTTTTAATCAACATAGCCTCTGCGACGGCGATGTCCTCCGGTGTGGTGATTTTAATGTTTTTATAGTCGCCCTCAACGATTTTTACTTCTCTTCCAGTCTCCTCGACAAGCGAGCAGTCGTCGGTTGCCGCCGAGCCCACGCTGCATGCTCTGTTAATAACTGGTAAAAAGATATCCGCCTTTATCACCTGCGGCGTCTGCACTGCTATAAGCTCATCTCTTTTAAGAGTATCGAGCACAAAAAGCTCTTTATTAACTCGTTTTACTGTGTCCTTAAGCGGCACCCCCGGCGCAGCAGCGCCGTATACCCTTGCGGCCGATACTGTCCTTTTTATTACCTCACTGCTTATAAGCGGCCTCGCGCCGTCGTGTATAGCGAAATAGTCGCTGCCGTCAGCCGCTTTCACTGCCGTCAGCACCGATTCCATTCGTGTCTCTCCGCCCTGCACTATGTCGGTAAGTTTTGATATATTATACTCACCGCACAATTTTTCAACATCGGCAATGCTTTCTTTTGCAGCGGATACAATAATTTTATCAATATTGCAGCTCTTTTCAAACGCCAGCAGCGTCCGTGCAAGCACAGGTATACCAAGAAGCGGCGCAAACAGCTTGTTTATCCCCTTCATCCGCGACGACGAACCGGCGGCAACTATTAGCGCAGCTACGCTTCCGCTTTCATCCACAACGCTGTAATCAAGCTTAAATTCGGCTACTGTATCAGGCATTAATAAAACTTCCATTCATATTAGTGTAATTTCAAATCTCTAAAAACTGAGCAATCAAAATTTATATACATATTTAATAATATTATATATTCCACAAATATTTATTTCAATATGCTGCCGCATTGAAATAGGAAATTTGCTGTGTTATAATAATTGAGCAAAATCTAAAAAGCTTATTTTATGCATATTAATGCGGCATTGATTTTTCAATGCTCATTTTTTACTTGTATAAACTATGCAGACTGGCATTTTAATAAACGACTGTAGATTTTGTCAAATTATAAGTTTAATTTTAAATGTTTTGGAGGCAAAAAAATGAACGATTTAAAGCGCGTAGCCGCTATACATGATATATCTGGCTATGGAAAATGCTCGCTCACAGTGGTAATGCCGGTAATGTCGGCAATGGGAATTGAGGTATGTCCTGTACCCACCGCACTTCTTTCCACTCATACCGCCGGATTTACGGGATATACTTTTAACGATTTAACGGACGATATGGAGGGATTTTTAAATCACTGGAAAACCCTCGACTTAAATATAGACTGCATATACAGCGGATTTTTAGGCTCTGAGCGGCAGATTGACATAGTATGTAAGTATATAGACACATTTAAAAATGCCATAGTAGCCGTAGATCCGGTAATGGGCGACAACGGCAAAATCTACGCTACTTATAACGAAGAAATGTGCCGTGGGATGAGACTGCTTGCCAGCCGTGCCAATATAGTGGTTCCAAATCTCACAGAGGCCGCATATATTTTAGAGGAAAAATATCCAGAAAGCGGCACACTTGATAAGGCATCAGCGCTAGAGTGGCTTAAAAAGCTGTGCGATATGGGTCCGGACACGGCAGTACTCACAGGTCTTACCGACGGTGAAGATATTTTTAATGCGGGATATCAGAAAGCGACCGGCGAGCTTACAATATCAAAATGCAAGAAAATACCAGGCAATTTTCATGGCACCGGCGACCTTTATTCATCCATTCTTATAGGTTGCCTTATGAAAGGCGATAATCTTAAGTCTGCACTCGACAAGGCTACGGAATTTGTTTACATCTGCGCTAAGGATGCGCACGATATTAATCTTCCGACAAATCTCGGCGTAAGATTTGAAAAGTATATGAAAGAGCTTGTGCAGTTTTAGTATTGTGTATTGATGCTATGAGCTGAATTAAACACTTTATCATAGAAAAGGCTTATATGAAATATAATATTATCTTTTTGGCAGAACTAATATCTTTCTTTGCTAGATACTATAACTTATATCTTAGTTTGCGCTGTAAAATAAATATTTAAATGGTTAAAAGCCGGTTGCAATAACTGAAGTATGGCAAAATTTTTAGTGCATAAAATCTGCATTATCTTACCTCAGCTAACAGTAAACCGGCTGTATTTTTTAGTTTATCGGCTTTAAAGTAATGAATAATGATTAATATTAAACATACTTATTAACGCAATAATAATCGGTGTAGGAT
>USGR01000190.1 GCA_900554165.1 uncultured Oscillospiraceae bacterium
TACCCGACCTACGCCCTTAGCAGGGGCGCCTCGTCACCAACTTGAGTACTTCTCCTTGGTTACACCAATAAATTATATCATAATATATTTAATTGTCAATAAAAAGATGGTATTTTTATTATATTTTTGTTAGTATAAAAAATGCATAGAATAAGCCGTAGAGTTAGTAATTATAATATTTAAGAAGCAAAGCTTACTGCGTAAACTTTTCATTCAGACGGCTTAATATTTTTTTCGCAGCTTTATATATATCGCCGCAGCCAAGAGTGATGATAAGGTCACCGGGCTTTGCTATGTCGGATACATGGTCGGCTATTTCATCAAAGGTCTTGAACCAAACGGCTCCGGGTATTTTTTCACATAGCTGGGATGTGTGTATATTATATGTGTTGACCTCTCTTGAGCCCATAATTTCGCTTAGCACCACGATGTCTGCGGCCGAGAGCACCGTGGCAAAATCGTCCAGCAGATATGCCGTGCGGGAAAATGTAAACGGCTGGAACACCGCTATTACGCGGTTATAACCCATTTCCGAAGCTGCCTTAAGCGTAACCTTAAGCTCGGCAGGGTGATGCGCGTAATCGTCTGCTACGGTAATGCCGCCGGGTGTGCCTAAGATTTCAAACCTGCGTCCGGCGCCGCTGAATGTCTTAAGCCCTGCGGCCACCTGCTGGGGTGTTGCACCTACAGCAAGACAGGCAGCTGCAGCAGCTGCAGCATTTGATACATTGTGCCTTCCCGGTATTTTAAGGGAGATGTCGACAACAAAATTGCCATTATGATACAGCTTAAATGAATGGGCCGCCCGCTCACCCTCAACTATGTCATCTATTCTATAGTCGGCAAATGCAGACTCGCCAAAGGTTATCATATTTGCTTTTATATCGCGCATAGCGTACATTGAGCGCTCATCGTCGGCGTTGACTATTACTGTCTGCGCCATTGCAGCAAATTTTTGGAAGGACGCGATAAGATTTTCTATTGTCTTAAAATATTCCATGTGGTCGGAGTCTATGTTAAGCAAAACGGCAATGTTTGGAGAAAGGTGCAAAAACGTGTCGTGATATTCGCATGATTCACAGACCATTATGTCGGAGTGTCCGACTCTGCCGTTGCCGCCGATTGTGCCAAGTTTCCCGCCGATAACCGCGGCGGGGTCAAGTCCTGCGTTAAACAGCGTATGCACTATCATAGATGTAACTGTTGTCTTGCCGTGAGTGCCGCATACGCCTATTACATTTTCGTATTTTCTTGTTACATATCCAAGCAGATATGAGCGCTCAAGCGCAGGAATACCGCTTTCCCTTGCAGCGACAAGTTCAGGATTATCCTGCATAATAGCGGCTGAATATATTATGAGGTCGGCACCTTTTATGTTTTCGGCGCTGTGACCGAGATGTACCATTATACCAAGATTTCTTACGCGGTTTAAAGTATCGGTTTCATTATTGTCCGAGCCGGTTATATTATATCCCAAGCTGTGCAGTATCTCCGCCAGCGGGCACATGCCGGCGCCGCCTATGCCAATCATATGAATATGCTTTGCATTTTCAATGAGCAAATCGTTGCTGTCAAGCTGTTTCATCGCTAAACTCCCTTAACTTATATCATTATATATATTATATTTCATAAAGCCCGTAAAATAAACATAAAACGAAAGATTTATGATATAATGTAAAAAATATTTTTTATCCTGTTAAAATGATTACAAAATCAGCCGCTTATTTTGCCGTCGCAGCCCATTTGATTTACATTGATTTTTTGTCAATTGCCGATAAATATTTATAATACCGTGCCTCATCGCATAGAGTGAATTTGTGTTGGCTTTTAACATTAATTATATAACATATATTATAATAATACGAATATGTCGTTTGCAAGTGTTTTTAAGGAGAAGGTTATGTATTTCCCGCCGTATGTGCAAGAAATAATTGAAAAGCTAATAGGATTGGGGCATTCCGCATACGCCGTCGGAGGCTGTGTACGGGACGCTCTTTTAGGCCTTATCCCGCATGATTACGATGTAGCAACATCGGCGCTGCCGCAGGAAATCAGAAATATTTTTGAAAACACAGTGGACACGGGGGGAAAATACGGCACTATAACGGTAATAACTTCAAAAAAGCCTGTAGAGGTTACGACATATCGAAGAGATGGGGAATATGCAGACGGCCGGCGTCCTAAAAACGTGAAGTTTTCGGACAGCATAACCGACGATTTGGCGAGGCGCGACTTTACAATAAACGCTATGGCCGCATCCGTAAATTCTCAGATAATTGATTTATACGGCGGTCAGGCAGACTTAAAGTTAGGAACAATACGATGTGTGGGCGACCCGGAAAAACGCTTTGAGGAGGATGCGCTGCGCATAATGCGGGCGTTCAGATTTGCATCTCAGCTAAGCTTTGATATAGAAGCCAGAACACTGGCCGCAGCGCTTGATTTGTCAAGGAGTCTTAGCAAAATAAGTGCCGAACGCATATTTTACGAGCTGATAAATACCATTATTGGGCAAAAGCCGTCGTCAATTGCTCCGCTTATAAACAGCGGCGGACTTGATTTTTTGGGAATATCTCACGCCGACGGACTTTATCTTCTGGACGGACATGCCAATAAGCTGCAGCGTGAGTCGGCGTTTGCCGCCTTTTGCTTTTTGTGCGGCGTATCTCCCAAAGAGATTTGCCTAAAGCTTAGGTCTGACAAATATCTTCTCGAGAAATCGTCGGCAGTATTTAAGGCGCTGTGTTTTCCCCCTGCCGATATAGCCGATAAAAAGCGTGCGCTGACAGTGCCGGGCGAGGAATATATATATGACGCCGTTTATCTTTGCTGCCTGTTTGGAAGATTTGGTGCATCTCCTAAATCCGCCGCACGCCAAGGCTGCGGTGCCAAAATCCATAGCCAGTCAGCGGGTTTGCCGTTCGATGACTACGCAAGGCATAAGCAGCAAATAGATTATATACTAAAAAGCGGCGAGGCATATAAATTAAGCATGCTTGCCGTAAACGGAAACGACATTGCTAAAATATCTAAGTCGAAAGAGCAGATAGGTAAAATTCTTAATTTTCTTCTTGACTATGTTATTGAGCATCCCGAGAAAAACCAAAAAGAATGTCTGCTTAAGGCGGCGAAAAAGTATATAGACGAAGTACTGCTAAAAGGTGATGGGACCGACATGCTGCATGCATAATATGCTTGCATTAAAGACATTGCCGCAGTTTATTTGTTTTATATTATTGACTGTCTAAGCATTTAAAAT
>USGR01000191.1 GCA_900554165.1 uncultured Oscillospiraceae bacterium
CTTTTTGCTGTGTCCCTCACCGCGGCCTATTATGTTGGAATTAAGCAAAACCTCTACCTCAAACCGCTTGTCGTGGTCGGGCCCGGATTCGCCGGCAAGCCGATATTCAAGCTGCTCTTCCGGGTTCTGCTGTATTATCTCCTGCAATGTGGTTTTATAGTCCAGCGAGCTTGTGCTGTCTATGTGCGTAAGCTTCTCTTTTATAAACGGCAGGACGAAGTTGCGGGCGCTTTCCATGCCGGAATCGAGATATATCGCTGCAAGCATTGCCTCAAATGCATCGGCCAATATTGACGGGCGCTGACGTCCGCCGGTATGCTCCTCGCCGTGGCCTAATTTGAGGCACTCGCCTATTCCAAGCGCTTTTGATATTTCACACAGCGACTTTTCGCATACCAGCGCCGCTCTGAGCTTGGTAAGTTCGCCCTCAGGCTGATGGCTGTACTCTTTAAACAAATACTCCGACGTTATTATAGACAGTACGGAGTCGCCCAAAAACTCCAGCCGTTCGTTTGACTCAAGTCCTTTCTTCTTTTCGTTTGAATATGACGAATGGGTAAGCGCCGTGCTGAGCAGCATCTTATTTTTAAAAGTATATTTTAAATTCTTTTCTATATCCATTATATCAGTCCTATCAATTTGGTTGTTCTATTAAATGGAAGCTTTATAAATATCAGATATTTTTTAGTCTCGCGATTATTGTATAGCTTTATGCATGAAACCTAATATATCTATCCCAATTGCCTTTATTATCTTTTCACGGCTGCTCTTTTTTACCAAACCGCGCTGCGGCATAAAGTATATTTCAAAACGTCGTAAGCGCGGTTGTGATGGAATATAGTATATGCAAACCGTCTAAGCAAAAAGCGTAAAAAAACAATGCGGCGAAAAATTCGGCATACCACAAAGACAGTACAAATTAATCATCGCCGGGTCGGCGCAGCAATTTACTGAGCCGACTGCGCCGCCTTTATCTGCTCGTTAAGTGTTGGCATAATTTCCTCTATTTTAGATATTACTCCGCTCTCACTGTAGCGAATTGCCTGACGTACGGCGTTTTTAAGCGCATTTGCATCAGAGCTGCCGTGCGCCTTAATAACTGGTTTTGATATGCCTATAAGCGGTGCGCCGCCGTATTCAGTATAGTCCATTTTCTTTTTAAGCTGCTTTAGCTGAGGCATCATAAGCGCAGCGGCAAGCTTGGTTTTAGCGTTTGTCTTAAAGGCGCTCTTTACCATGCCGAAAAGATACATTGCTACGCCTTCGGTAAGTTTAAGCACTATATTGCCGGAAAATCCGTCGGTTACTATTATGTCGCAGTTGCCTGACGGTACCTCTCTTGCTTCTATGTTGCCGATAAAGTTAAGCGGCGCCTTTTTTAACATACGATATGCCTCAAGCTGCAGTGGAGTACCCTTTGTTTCCTCCACGCCTATATTGAGCAGACCAACCTTTGGGCTTTTTACCTTTTCGGCATACTCCATATAAATTGACGACATAAGTCCAAATTGAACCAGCATCTCCGGCCGGCACTCGGCGTTTGCACCAATGTCTATTACCATTATTCCTTTCTTTGCGCTGGGCATTATGGGAGCCAATGCTGCTCTTTTTACTCCTTTTATGCGCTTTACTATAAAGGTAGAGCCCATGACTGCAGCGCCGGTGCTTCCGGCCGTTACAAACGCATCATACTCCCCGTCGGCAAGGCGGCGCATGCCCTCCGCCATAGAACAGCCCTTTTTCTCCTTTACTATAAGATTTGGGTCGTCCTCCATGGTTATTACGCCGTCTGCCGGAATTATTTTAATATTTTCAAGGCTTATATTCATTTGCGCCGCAGCTTGAGTTATCTTTTCCTCATCGCCGCACAGCGCCGCCTCAACACCATACTCCAGAACGGCGTCCGCGCACCCCTTTATTATTTCCTCAGGTGCGTTGTCACCGCCGAATGCGTCTATTATTACCTTCATTTCAAGGTCTCCCCTTCATCCATTATATTTTTTATACCGCTGTGCGGTAAATATATTTAAAGATAAAGCCCTGCAGTACGGCACGGCCCATATAAAAGCACAAAAAATCCAACATACGACGCCATTTTAATAGCCAATGCCACACTTATGCATATAAATGCATATATTAATAAATATCAGCTTGTAAGCTAAGTGGCACAGGTCGGCTTCTTTTATCCAGCATGCCCGCCAGACTTGCCTGTACGGCAATTAACAAATATGCTAAAATGCTGCATTTATCCCTTATTCGATATTCGCGCCGGCCGGACGGCTAAAGATTTAAATCCGCATTTACGCCGTTATCTGCTGCATACCTGTCAAACGAGCACAAGCCTCTCTCTGTTATCGCTGCATACCGCTCACGCTTATCCTTTACAGTATAACACAACGGCGGCAAAATACCAAGGTTTGCGCCCATTGGCTGAAAGTTTTTTGACTCCGACCGGCCCACATGACGCATAAGCGCGCCAAGCATTGTATCCGCCGGAAAAATTACGCTGCTTTTACCCTGAAGACTTCGCACCGCATTAATTCCCGCAATTATTCCGCTGCCGGCTGATTCCATATATCCTTCAACGCCTGTAATCTGCCCAGCAAAAAAAAGCCGCGGCAATCTTTTTAAAGATAAATCGCAGCCAAGAAGCTTCGGCGAGTTTAAAAATGTATTGCGGTGCATTACGCCATACCGCACAAATTCGGCGTTTTCAAGGCCGGGTATAAGCGAAAACACACGCTTTTGCTCGCCGAATTTCAGATTTGTCTGAAAGCCGACCAGATTGTAGAGCGTACCCTCTGTGTTCTCCCGCCGAAGCTGCACCACCGCCCACGGACGATGACCTGTCCGCGGATCGCGCAGACCGACCGGCTTTAACGGACCGAACCGAATCGTATCCGTTCCGCGCCGCGCCATCACCTCAACCGGCATACACCCCTCATAGACGGAAAAGTCCTGATCGAATGTATGCAGCGGCGCAGATTCCGCCGAAATGAGTGCCTCGTAAAACCGTTCATATTCTTCTTTGTTCATTGGACAGTTATAATAGTCGTCCTCGCCACGTCCATATCGGGAAGCGGCAAACGCAACAGAGGTATCAATACTCTCCGCCGTTACAATCGGCGCGGCGGCATCATAAAAACTCAGTCCTTTGGTATGCAGCCGGTTTGCAATCGTCTGCGCCAACGCGTCAGATGTAAGC
>USGR01000192.1 GCA_900554165.1 uncultured Oscillospiraceae bacterium
GCGCCTTTACCGCGCGGCGGATGCTCATTGTTATAAACGGATGCGTTATATCGTTAAGCAGTTTGTGCTTTTTCTCATCTGAAAATGCACGGGAGGCAAGAAGCTTCCTATCAAGCGTGCCGTCGGCTTTGATTATATCGCTGCCAAAAGCCATGCCAAGCTCAGCTAAAGCGTAGCATCCCGGTGCTGTGACATCTCTTGCCGCTTTGTCGGCATCTATAATCTTTAGCCCGCGTCCGGCAAAAAACTCTGCTACAGTTGACTTTCCCGCACCTGTCGGACCTGTCAATCCGACAACATATATATTATTCATTTTATTACCCCTGTTTAATTATATGGATAATATATTATCTATATTTCACCAAATTAAACCTATGCTAAATTTATTCCTTATCGCAGTCTATTATCCTAAAAGACGCCGCCCTTATAAGCCGATTGTACAGCGCAAGACCTATGCCGTCCATATCTGGCAAGCGAATATACGCCTTTTTATAGCCACATTTGTCTATCTCTCTTAATATGTCAAACAGCCGCGCCGCCTGCATAGCGTGATTATATTTGTCGCCTAAAACAAAACAGTCATGCTTTATTCTGCCCGTATCTTCACTGAAGCATACAACGGCAGTATCATTATCAAGCGACGCTGCAAAATTTCTAAAACCGTCGTCGCTGCCCTGCACCAATATGACATCGGCAGCCGGCGAATAATGCGTATATTTCATACCCGGTGACGGCGGAGCTTTTCCCTCCTCCGCCTCCTTTAGCACATTCTGCGAAACCTCTGCTGCACCGGCCACAGACGCTATATCACTCGGAGTAACGGCGCCCGGACGCAAAATTACCGGAACGTCGCCTGTTATGTCAACCACCGTCGACTCTATTCCCACGCTGCAGCTTCCGCCGTCGACTATTAAATCTATTTTTCCGTTTAAATCGTCATAAACATGCTGCGCGGTAGTTGGGCTCGGCTTTCCGGATGTATTTGCCGACGGCGCTGCAATGGGAACGCCCGACTTTTCTATTGTCCTTAAAAATGACATGCTGTTTGGCATGCGCACGCCTATTGTATCAAGTCCGGCGCTTACCGTATCAGGTATAATATCTCTTTTCCGCATTATCATGGTAAGCGGCCCCGGCCAAAGTTTTTCACTCAGCTTATATGCAAGCGGCGGAACCTCAAGAAGTAAATCTTCCGCCATTTTCATGCCGCTTACATGCACTATAAGCGGATTGTCCTGCGGCCTGCCCTTTGCAGCAAATATTTTATTAACGGCCTCTTTATCAAGCGCATTTGCGCCAAGTCCATAAACCGTTTCCGTCGGCAGTGCAACAAGACCGCCGTGCTTTATCACTTCTGCTGATAATTTTGCCGCCGCTTCTATTCCATTTTCGTCTGCGGCCCTGATTATTTTTGTCAGCATCTATCTCATCACTTCATATTATTAGTTTTACACAACTTCACAATTTATTTTAAAAGAAATATTAATCTTTATAAACGCCGAATTGACGACGATGCAACTTTTTAAGATTATCTAAATTCAGCCGACAAACATTGCCGGCGACACTAATACGCGGCCTTAGTTAAAGCATATTCCACAGCCGTTATATCCGCAAGCTGCACTGCGCCGCTTTATAACACATGCATATATCTAAAGTATAAACTATTCCTCAGACTCTGCCTTAAGCTTTTCCGCGCGGTCGGCGGTAACAAGCGCATCAATCAGCTCGTCAAGGTCGCCGTCGAGTATCTGGTCGAGCTTATACAGCGTAAGTCCTATCCTGTGGTCCGTAACACGGCTCTGAGGATAGTTGTAGGTACGTATTCGCTCGCTGCGGTCGCCGGTACCCACCTGAAGCTTCCTGTTTTTTGCAATCTCCTCGCTCTGCTCCGACTGCAGCTGTTCATATAGCCTTGAACGCAAAATTTTCATTGCTTTCTCTTTGTTTTTATGTTGACTTCTTTCATCCTGACACTCAACCACTAATCCGGTAGGTATATGCGTTATCCTTATGGCAGACTCGGTTTTATTAACATGCTGTCCGCCGGCGCCACCGGAGCGATAAGTGTCTATTTGTAAATCTGCCGGATTTATGTCAACTTCAACTTCCTCAGCTTCTGGCAGTACCGCCACCGTAACGGTAGAGGTATGAATACGCCCGGAGGCTTCGGTTTCTGGGACACGCTGCACTCTGTGAACGCCGCTCTCAAATTTCAGGCGTGAATATGCGCCGTCGCCCTCTATTATAAAGCTAACTTCTTTCATGCCGCCTATGCCGGTTTCATTGGCGCTCAGCATCTCTACTTTCCATCTTTTTGATTCAGCGTACATGTTATACATCCTGTATAATACACCGGCAAACAGTGCCGCTTCTTCACCGCCAGCGCCGCCGCGTATCTCGACTATTACGTTTTTCTCATCGTTTGGGTCGGTAGGAAGGAGTAAAATTTTTATATCTTCTGTAAGCCGTTCTATTTTAGATTTCGCTTCAGACAGCTCATCTTCCACCATCTGCTTAAAATCCGGGTCCATGCCGCCCTCGCTCAGCAATTGCGCCGCCTCGGACGCAGTATCCTCCGCAGACCTGTATTCGCGGTATTTCTCTATTAGCGGAGTGAGCATTTTATGCTCTTTCATAAGCTTTGTATATCTTACCTGGTCATTATATACATCCGGCTCAAGCAGCTGTTTTGATATATCTTCATACCGCTTTTCCACCTCTTTTAGCTTTTCTATCATCTATAACGCACTCCTAATTTATTGTTTATACGGATTTATTTCTTCTCCGTCTCTTATTATCCTCTTTATATTCTTTTCGGCACGCTGCCGCGGAAGCATAATCTCATGCCCGCAGCCGGTACATTTCAGCTTAAAATCCATTCCAACCCTCAGGCAATAAAATGTATATGAGCCGCACGGATGCGGCTTTTTCATTTTCAGCACATCATTTACATGTACATCCATAGTCTTCCCCCAGACTTTTCCAGCCTAACTTATATTATATTATTATATCAGCAAAAAGGCAACACATGTATTTTGCTAAACAATATTTTAATTTACATTTTTAGATGATTATGAAAATAATCAATATATATTCATATAAAATTAAATAATTTATAAAAAAACGGTCCGGTAAATCACCGGACCGTCATGCTTAATTTCTAAAGTAAAATTACTTAAG
>USGR01000193.1 GCA_900554165.1 uncultured Oscillospiraceae bacterium
CATTATCATACAATATTAAATCTATATCTATTATCCTCGGACCGTTTTTTATATTCCTTATTCTTCCCATTGCCGCTTCTATACCAAGGCATGCGCCGAGCAGACAGCGAGGGGAAAGGGATGTTTCTACCTTTACCGCAATATTATAAAAGCTGCGCTGCTCTTTCAGCCCAACCGGCTCCGTCTCGTATACCGACGAAACAGCCGTTACCTTTGTTCTCGGGAGTAGCGTCAGCGCATCAACCGCTCCCTGCAGATTTTTTAATCTGTCGCCGATGTTGGAGCCCAATGACAAATATGCAACGCCCATATCATCTTCTCCTTGTTATACTTACGGCAACATAGTCAAAATCGCCGGACATAGGAGCCCGCGGTTTTTTTACCGTAACTTCAACCTCGCTTACGCCGGTATACTCCGCTAAAATTTCTTCACAAATACGCCCTGCGAGCTTCTCTATGAGATTATACTTTGCTTCTTCAACTACTCTTCGCACCGTTTTCGACATTTTGGAATAATTTACCGTGTCTTTTAAATCATCGGTCTTTGACGGCTTAGTTAAATCTGCATATGCCGTTATGTCCACGATAAACGGCTGTCCTTTTTCTTTCTCCTCCGGATTTACGCCGTGATAAGCGTAAAATCTCAGTCCCTTTACAATTATTTTATCCATTCTTGCCTCCGTCATCACAGCGATAAAGCAAATCCGCCATGCGCGCCGTCTGTACGCCGTATTCTACATTATGTACGCGTATTATGTCCGCTCCGCCCATTATCGCCGCAGCGTTGGCCACTGCCGTGCCCACATCGCGCTGGTCGGCTATTATTACTCCCGTCGCTTCGCCCACAAAGCGCTTGCGCGAAAGACCTACAAGATATGCATATCCATCCGGCCTTACCTCGCTGGTGCGGCGGACCAACTCTATATTCTGCATATATTCGTCCTTGCCAAAGCCAATGCCGGGGTCAAGGCAGATATGGCTGCTATCTACGCCTAAAGCCTCGGCCTCAGCCGCCATGCTTACGAGCTCGTCATGCACCGACCTTACAATGTCCTCCGGCGGATTTCCGTTATGCATAAGTATCCAGCCGGCGCCGCTTTGCTTGACTATGCCCGCCATTTCCGCATTAATCTTGCCGGACACGTCGTTTATAATCGACGCTCCCAGCTCTAAAGCCGCAGCTGCGGCTTGAGGGTAATATGTATCTATTGATATCGGTATGTTTATGTTGCCGCGTATCTCCTTTAAAAGATTTTCAAAGCGGCGTATCTCCTCCTCCGGCGTTACGGGAGTATGGCCCGGCCTTGTCGACTGCGCGCCTATATCGAGTATGTCCGCGCCGGCGTCCTCAATGTAGTGAGCGTGCTTAACAGCGTCGTCAAGATTATAATACCTCCCGCCGTCGGAAAATGAGTCGGGGGTTATATTTAGTATTCCCATTACATATGTTCTTTTCCCGATATCAAGCGAAAAATCTTTCATTTTAAATTTCAACATAAAAATTCTCCCCCTTGGATTAATCGTGCTTCTGCGAAAATGGCTGCAAGCACCAATTCATCTTAATTAATTATACACTATTATTTTAAAAATAAAAACAATTTAACATACGCTTTTTAGCGCTTTACCATTTTTCTTTCATACAATTTAGGGCCACAAGATATCCGCCGCCTGTGCCGCAAAACTACACCTCTTTTTTTGATATTTATTTTTCTTTGTCCGATAAAGAGTTATCCACTACCTCAAATTCAGAAATCCGACGTATTATTGCCGGCCCAAATTATTTTTACTGCATGATGCTCGCACGCCGCCAAAGCGTAATACATACTACTTAGTACAGCATCGGACTGCCGGCAAGCCCCTATTCGCCGACCATAATTAAGCGTTAAAACCGCCTAAGCAGTTCAGGATATGAAACTTTATTATCCTGCTGCACTTTGCCGTTGAAATTTTGGAATGTATATTCCATAGCCGCAATATCTTTTATATTTTATATTAGTTTATGCGCCAAACCGTTTTCTAAACTTTTCTGCGTTTTAGCGAAAAATCAGCAAATTCCCTTCCAGTCAAAACGAAATAAAAAATGCAGATAAAGCCTAAGCTCTATCTGCATATATTTTATTTAGCTTATATCTTTGCCAGCGCCTGCTCAAAGTCGGCTATTATATCCTCTATATTCTCTATGCCGACCGATAGCCGTATCATCTCCGGCTTTACTCCGGCTTCTTCAAGCTGCTCGTCCGTAAGCTGACGGTGCGTCGTCGACGCCGGGTGCAGTGCGCCGGTACGGGCGTCGGCCACGTGTATTACCAGCGCCGTAAGCTTAAGCGACTCCATAAGCTTTACCGCCGCTTCTTTTCCGCCCTTTACGCCGAATGATACTACACCGCTGCATTTGCCGCCGAGATATTTGCAAGCAAGCTGATAATCCTTATTATCCTCAAGGCCGGGATAGTCAACCCACGCCACCTTGTCGTGCTGTGACAGATATTTTGCCATGCTCAGCCCGTTTTGCGAATGACGCTCCATCCTCAGCGCAAGCGTCTCCAGCCCCAAATTAAGCAAAAATGCATTTTGCGGGCTCTGCTGCATGCCGCAGTCCCTCATAATATGGCAGCGGGCTTTAGCTATAAATGCGGCAGGACCGAATTTGTCGGCAAACACTGTGCCGTGATAGGATTCGTCCGGCTCGCACAGCATTGGGAATTTGCCGCTGGCTTTCCAGTCGAATTTGCCTGAATCTACTACTACTCCGCCCAAAGCTACAGCGTGACCGTCCATATACTTGCTGGTAGAGTGTATGACTATATCGGCGCCAAACTCAAACGGACGGCAGTTTATAGGCGTGGGGAAAGTGTTGTCTATTATAAGCGGAATATTGTGCTTATGAGCAACCGCTGCAAGCTTTTCAATATCCGCTACCCTAAGAGACGGATTGCTGAGCGTTTCGCCGAATATAGCCTTGGTATTCGGCTTTACAAGCGCGTCAATCTCCTCGGCCGACATGTCGTTGTTTATAAAAGTGACGTCTATCCCTATCTGGCGCAGCGTGATGTTAAACAGGTTGTATGTACCGCCGTATATCTCGCTTGTAGATATGATATTGTCGCCGGCGCGGCAGATAGTCAAAAACGCCGACATGGTCGCCGCCTGCCCTGACGACGTAAGC
>USGR01000194.1 GCA_900554165.1 uncultured Oscillospiraceae bacterium
AAAACATCCTGTCCAGCAATGAGAGAAGCTGTCCCGTAGGATGTGCATAATAAACCGGAGAGCCGAAGACAAAGCCGTCGGCTTTATCAGCCTTACCGAGCCATGAATTTACTATATCGTAGCTGAAAATACAGCGGCTGTTTTCAGCACATTTGTCGCAGCCGATGCATTCACGCACCGTACTACTGCCCATCTGCAGAATGTCTGTTTCAATGCTTTCATGATTCAGTATATCTGCAACTTCACTTAAAGCCATATAGGTACAGCCGTTTTTACGGCTGCTTCCGTTAAATAGTAAAACTTTCATCAACGGCCTCCTTGAATTTATAGAAAATACCTGTTGGATTCTCTATATTAACGATAGGATTTTTCAAAAATACCGGCGCATTCCTCGTCGGACATAGAACATGGATTCGCAAGGAACAGGCCGCCCATAGTCTGGCGGGCATTAACTGCAAGCGTCATAAATTCATCTTTAGTAATGCCATAATCGCTCATTTTCAAGTCGGCAACCCCGCAGGCCTCCTGTAGTTTTACAAGCGCCGTAATGAAATCCTCCGGCTTGTCGGCATGCTCTATTCCCATAGCATTTGCCATTTTTATGAACTGACCGTCGCAGGCATGCTTTTCAATAAAGAATTGGGCAAAGGCCTTAGAAATCATAATGAGACCCGCACCGTGCGGCAAATTGTGATGATATGCGCTCATAGCATGTTCCATTGAATGCTGCGCAGTCGTGCTGGTGAGCTGCATACTGATACCTGCCATTGTGCTGCCGTAAGCAACGTGTTCACGCGCCTCAAGATCGTCTCCATTCTCCACTGCACGAGGCAGGTATTTGGCGATGTTCTCTATGGCAGAGAGCGCAATCGTTTCGCTTAGAATATTCACACCGTTAGACATCATTACCTCTGTATTGTGAAACAGCGCGTCGAAGCCTTGATAAGCGGTGTACTTAGGCGGAACGGTTTTCATAAGCTCAGGATCTACAATGGCCAGTACCGGGGTAAGCTCAGGATAGCCAAAACCTATTTTTTCTTTGGTTTTAATATTAGAAATAACGCCCCAGCAGTTGATTTCAGATCCGGTGCCGGCGGTAAGAGTAATAGTTACAATAGGCAGGCCGGGATTTATAAGGGATTTGCCCTTTCCTGTGCCGCCATTTACATAATCCCATAAATCACCGGGATTAGTGGCCATTGCGGCTATTGCTACGGCAGAATCCAGCACCGCTCCGCCGCCCAGCGCTACAATAAAGTCGCAGCTGTTTTCCCTTGCAAAAGCGGCGCCATCCATTATCATTTCTTTTACAGGATTTTCCATGACTTTTGCAAATTCGGCGACTTCTACGCCCGCATTATTAAGCTGCTTTAGGGTGCGGTCATATGCTCCGCTCACTTTGGCCGATTTACCGCTGGACATCAATAGCAGCGCCTTTTTCCCAGGCAATTTTTGGCTGCATAGCTCGTTTAGCTTACCGCTGCCAAATAAAATTCTTGTTGGGTTGTTAAAGTCAAATTTCATGTTCATTATAATTCCTCCCAAGTGTTTTCTTTTTGAATTTTGTAAATCAGATAATCAAGGCAGTCAATTTGCTTCTGTCCAAGACGTACTGTGTTAAGCAATGATTTCCGATAGTCCGAAATAATGGGCAGCAACCCACGATAATTTTTCCTTTTTATAAGCTCCATGCATTTCTCAATAGTCTGCTCATCGCAGCCGGCGTCTTTTAAGTTTTGGTAGGCGATACTAAATGTATCAGATGCTTCCGCCATTCTTTTGCACCTCCTTTATTTTTATTATAGATGCATATTTTGATATGTCTAATACTTATATTTTATATCATGTTATTCTTGACAGGAATAACCGCCCTGATTATACTAATTACATCAAAATTAAGGAGAAACAATAAATGGAAATTCGCCTTTTGCGTTATTTTTTAGAAATAGCAAGAGCCGGAAATATGTCGCGTGCCGCAGAGACGCTTCATGTTTCACAGCCCACTCTGTCAAAGCAGATGAAGGATTTAGAACAGGAGCTTGGAAAAAAGCTCTTTCGTCGTGGCAGCACAAGCCTCAGTTTAACAGACGAGGGAATGCTTCTCCGAAAACGGGCGGAGGATATTCTGGATATGGTGGACAAAACGGCCGATGAGTTCAAAGCGCTTGACAATATTACCGGCGGTGAGGTGCACATAGGTTGTGCAGAATCTCATCAAATTAAATACCTTGCGCAGACAATAAAGGTATTTAAGGAAAAATATCCTTTATTTCGCTATCATCTCACAAGCGGAAATACTGAGCAGGTGGCGGAACGGTTAGACAGGGGCCTGATTGACCTTGCCGTGATTGTAGAGCCGCCAAATCTTTCTAAGTATAACTATTTAGAAATACCGGAAGCGAACACATGGGGACTCGTGATGAAAAAAGACGATGTCCTTGCAAAAAAAGCGAGCATACGTTTTGAGGACTTGGCAGGGCTTGAACTAATTTGTTCGGAGCAGGGAATGAAATTTGATATTACGAGATGGTGCGGCGAAAAAGCGGATATGCTTAATCTTTCCGGCACAGTGAACCTTGCTTATAATGGTTCTGTTTTTGTAAAAGAGGGACTTGGATACATGCTATCTTTTGACCATCTTGTAGATACTGGCTCTGACAGTGAATTGTGTTTTCGCCCTTTAGAGCCGCTTTTGGAAACTAAGATGTTTGTTATTTGGAAAAAGTATCAGGTATTTACTCCCATAGCTGAGCTGTTGTTAGATGAATTGAAAAAACAATTATATAAAGCCGGAAAATAATACTGCAGTGAGAAAAGCTCTGCTTATTAAATGGCATGGCATATAACAAGAAAGTAATTAAAGCATGCATATGCTTTTAATTCTGCTCCTATTTCAATCGTCAATATGTTTGCTAAGATATATTAAGATATATAATGTTCATATAGAACTTTTAGAGCTTTTTATTTGCCATTCATTTGGCGCAGTTCATATTATTCAAAGATATATTCAGAATTTGACTGTGGCATTAATAAATATCAAACACAGTGTAGTTGGAATAATAATTGGTTATCAGTATTTAGTATAAATAAAAGTAATCTACAGTTATCAAATGTAATAT
>USGR01000195.1 GCA_900554165.1 uncultured Oscillospiraceae bacterium
GTATGTTTGAGAGGATAAAAAAATGAAATATGCAGCAGTAGATATGGGCTCAAACAGTATGCGGCTTTCGGTATATGACGCGCAGGAAAGCGGCGATTTTGACCTTATATTTTCTGAAAAAAGAATGGCTGGTCTTGCAAACTATATAGAATACGGCTCTTTAAGCCGAAAAGGTATAGAGGTTGCATGTGAAATTCTGCAGAGCTTTCAGTGGATTTTGCGTCATTTCAATATAAATGATATGCACGTATTTGCCACCGCGTCTTTGAGAAACATTAAAAACACTGAAGAAGCGGTAAAGGATATATTTACTAAAACGGATATAAAGGTAGACGTAATATCCGGCGAGGAGGAAGCCGAACTCGGCTACTACGGTGCGATGGCCAGCTGCGATGAAAACTTGGGAGCAATGTTCGATATAGGCGGCGGCAGTACCGAAATAACATCTATAAAAAACGGTGAGATTGAATCTGCAGAAAGTGTAGGCATAGGCTCGCTTAATCTATTCAACAAATTTGTTTCAAAAATCTGGCCGGACAAGGCCGAAATGAAGCAAATTAAGGATTATATAGTTTCTGAGCTCAGTAATGTAAATATGCCGAACGAAAAGTCTGAATGCATAGGCGGTATAGGCGGTACCGCAAGAGCAGTGCTTAAAATATCCAATTTTTATTTCGACAGACCTGACAGTAATCGCTACATTTATCTTGACGAGCTCAAAGAAATAAGCGGCGTACTCACCGCCAGAAAGGGCAGCGCCCGCAAGCTTATTCTTAAAAACTGCCCCGACCGCGTTCATACTATACTCCCTGGAATCATAATAATGAATACGCTGTGCAAACGCATTTGCAGTGATAAAATATTTATAAGCAAATATGGAGTAAGAGAGGGATATTTGTGCCGCAGGCTGCTGAAGCATTCGACTTAAGTTATACACAGAACAGAGAATTAAGCTGGCTCAAATTCAATGCGCGCGTTTTGGATGAAGCGGCCGACCCTTCTGTGCCGCTTATGGAAAGGCTGCGTTTTATATCTATATTTACCAGCAATTTAGATGAATTTTTCATGGTACGGGTCGGCAGTCTTTTCGACCTCAATGTCATGCTACCTAATGAAATAGATAATAAAAGCGGCGATACTCCCAGAGAGCAGCTTGAGGAAATTTTCAGAGCGGTACGTCCGCTTATAAAGCATCGCGACGCAATTTATCAGGACGTCTGCTATGAGCTTGAAAAGCACGGCATTAAAAATATATCGGTAAACGAGCTTGCCGGCAAGGACAAGGAGTATGTAAGCAATTATTATAACGACAGAATACGCCCGCTTATTTCTCCGCAGATTATAGATGCCAACCATCCTTTCCCACACCTTAAGAATAAAGAGCTATATGCCGCGGCAATTCTTGAAGACGACGACCGTCATATGCTTGGTATTGTAGGCGTGCCGGAGCCCGTACCGCCTATTGTCGCCCTGCCCGAGCAGGAAGGAAGATTTGTGCGCACGGAAGATATTATTCTTCATAACATAAAAAAAATATTTAAAATTTATCATATTGCTGAAAAATGCATAATCTCTGTCACGCGTAACGCTGATATAAGTTATGACGACGACAAATTTGACGAGGATTATATAGATTTTCGCACACATATGGCAAAGCTGCTCAGGCAGAGAGAGCGGCTTGCTCCCGTTAGGCTCGAAATGCAGGGAGATGCTCCTATTCTTCGCACAATGCTTGAAGAGAAGCTTAAGCTTTCCCGCGGCCAGACATATATATGTTCCTGCCCGCTTAATCTTAAATACGTCTATAAAATTAAAAGCACCGACAAGTCATTATATTACGATTCGTATACTCCCATCTTTCCCGACTATTTATCTGAAAGCATGCCTATGTGGGAGCAGATAAAGCAAAGAGATGTATTGCTGTTTTATCCTTATCACTCTATGAAGCCGTTTTTAAAGCTGCTTAAAGAATCCGCAGCAGACCCTGATGTGGTATCTATACAGATAACCATATACCGCCTTGCGCGCAATTCCGCTGTTGTAAAGCACCTGTGCGCCGCAGCAGAAAACGGCAAGTCTGTCACTGTTATTGTGGAGCTTAGAGCGCGTTTTGATGAAAAGAATAATATTGAATGGGCGCAGGAATTAGAGCAATCCGGCTGCAATGTAATATACGGCATTGAGGATTATAAATGTCACTCAAAGATTTGCCTTATTACACGTCAGGAGAAAAACGGACATATTTCCTATATAACGCAGATAGGTACGGGAAACTACAACGAGAATACCGCTGCTCTTTATACCGACTTTTGCCTGTTTACCGCTGACAAAGCTATTGCATTAGACGCTGTGGATTTTTTCCACAATATGCTTATCGGCGGTCTGGAGGGAAGCTATAAAAAACTGTTGGTGGCTCCATCGTCTATGAAAAGCTCGCTTATGGAGCTTATTGACGATGAAATTGACAAAGGCAGCGACGGTCACATTATTATTAAGGTAAACTCAATTACTGAGCGCGACCTTATCGATAAATTGGCAGAGGCGTCGCAGCATGGAGTAAAAGTTGAACTTATAGTAAGGGGAATTTGCTGCATTGTACCGGGCATAGCTGATAAGACGGAAAATATTACGGTAATAAGCATAGTAGGCAGATTTCTTGAACATTCCCGCGTATATTGCTTTGGCGATGGAGATGACCGCAAAATCTATATTTCCTCCGCTGATATAATGACGCGCAACCAGACAAGGCGCGTAGAAATAGCTTGTCCTGTTGAAAGCGAGGAAATTCATAATTGGCTCTCCTCTTATCTTGATATATTGCTGAAAGATAATGTAAAAGCAAGATTTCTGCTTCCGAGCGGCGACTACATAAATATTGAGCCGGGTAATACCGCTCCGATGTCGTCGCAGCAATATTTTATGGAGAATCCGCCTGAATTTCAGCCGACAATAGTTTATCGCAGCCGTTTTGTAAATTTCTTCAGGAAAATTTTCAAACGCAGCAAGTAAAAATTTTATCCGTCTGTAATATACAGGCGGATTTTTTGCTTATAATTGCCGCGACGCTGAAACGGTGGATTTAACTGCCAGATTTAAACTTTTTAAGTTTTAGGTATAT
>USGR01000196.1 GCA_900554165.1 uncultured Oscillospiraceae bacterium
TAACTGAGCAGTACAGGTTGTACGGATATACAACTTATAAGATATCCTTTGATTATAAAGTCGTAGGCGATATGACGGAAGAGACGGAATACTTCTTAGCTTACTATAATATTGAAGCTAAAAAGCAGAAAGATGCTGTATACTTTACGCCTGAAGCGTCTCCAAATGATGAGGTAAGGCACGCGGAGGTAATGCTTGAGCCTGTTTCAGATAATGAAACAGTATTTACAATGCTTTTTGGAAGCAGAAAAGCACCAGGAACAATAATAATAGATAATGTGACGATTGAACAGGTAAGAAGCAATTAGCATAAATAAAAAAGCGCCCATTAGGGCGCTTTTTTATTTAATAATTAGAAACTATCAAAATTTATTAAAGAGTATAGCTTGGGGCAAAAACTATAAATAATAAACAAAATTTACTTATGAATTTTGTGAAATAAAAAATCAAGAAAATGGTATAAGGGGGCTGGAAATATATAAAATTATATAATATAATGGCTGAAACAATAATAATTGGGGGCATAAAAATGGTAAAAGGCGAGAATTTTAAGGGCATGCTGATGTATACAGGCAGCCGTGACAACAAAGGCGAGGTAATATACCCGGAGTTCAGCAAAGAAGATATAAGGGAATTGCTGGACGCCGGTGTAAACGAATTTATAATATTGGACGGCGGACTTCTCTACAATTACTACATTGATGATAATGGCAAGTATCATCAGATAGTAACGTTAGAGGACGTAGATAAATTGCCGCCTGAGATAACAGAAGTATCACGCACACCCGGATGGCACGAAAAGTTTCAGGAAAGCTATCGCAATAGAATAATAGACACAAAAGAAGGCCGTAACCTCAATGACCATGTTAAGCGTGAGGTAGAGCTGGTAAAACGCATGGTAGAGGTAGATAAGGATATACATATATGGCTTTCTTTCCCGGGTGTTATACTACACGGTATGGCGGATATGTTCTATGATGCATACAAAGAGTATGTATTTGAGCTTTCCAAAAAATCTCTTCCGGCAGAGGTATGGGAGCATAACATAAGAGGCTTTTATTTTTCAACAGAGGATATAGTAAATGATTTTACTGTATTTTATCATGAGCGGAATGAATATAATTCAGACTTTAATAACCCGATAGTAAAGCTTATGAAGGGCTTATCAGAGCTGGTGCACGCCGACAACAAGAAAATGCTGTGGATTCCTTACTACAGGCTCGACCGCTGGGCGGAAACCGGCAAACGCATGGGCTATATAGCCAACCGCACCGACTTTTTTGACTATATAGTAATTCAGCCGTCTTATTTCTTCTCGAAGAACACAAAGGCGAATATAAATGTTATAGAGGAAAGTGTAAAGCGTCAGGAAGTAGTAGATTTCTACGGCGACCCGTTTGGCGGTGAGAAAATATCAAAGACGATAATAGGCGCTGAGATGGAAATAGCTGAGGACAGCAGCTGCAGCGTGTCGACACGTAAAGACGAAGAGGAAAGATATTTAGCATATGTAAATGCGTTTAAGCAATTTTCGGGCAAATATCCTATAATTTACTATGCATCATATCGCGACTCTGTAATGAGTCCCAAAATATATAATTATATTAAGGATATGTTTGGCGAATAAACGATACGGAGGTAATCATTATGGCGAAAATAGTACGCGAGTATAACTATGACGTTGCTGTTATAGGCGGCGGCACTGCTGGCACGGCATGTGCGGTAGTCTGTGGTGAAAATGGGCTTAAGACAGTTGTAGCGGAAAAAGGCAGTTGTCTTGGCGGCTCTCAGGTGGCTGGACTGGTGTGCCCGTTTATGTCTCATCACATAAAGGGCATGGGGGATGAGCCGTTTCCGCCGATATTAAAGAGGCTGGTAAATAAGCTGCGTGAAAAATTTCCTGATTGTTCTGCAAACGGAGGAATACGCTTTGACCCAAACTATCTCAGCCTGATTTATGAGGAAATGGCTGAAACCGCCGGCATAGATATAATGTATGATTCAACCCTCGCGTACGTCAACACCTCCGACGGCAGTATAGAGTCTGTGGTGCTTGCTACCAAAAAGGGGCTTATAGAGATAAAGGCAAAGCTTTTTATAGATTGCACTGGAGATGCGATACTCAGCGATTTTGCCGGCGCCACAGTGTTTACCGGCGAAGATGGAGTAAATCAGCGCACATCGTTACGCTTTGAGATGTCCGGCGTGGATGGTGACAGGCTTGGAGAATATCTTAAAGAAGGCGGCCAGTCTTACAGCAACACACGTGAGAATATATATATAGATCATGGCACATGCCCGGCTTTTAAGAAATTCCTTAACGACATGGTGGAAACCGGCGAGATGACAAAGCAGGATATATCATACATACAGGCATTTAGCATGCCGGGCAAGATAGGTGCGCTTGCCTTTAACTGCCCTGAGCTTGGAGAATACGGCGATATATTAGATCCAATGACTGCAAGCAAAATGTATGTAGACGGCCGAAAAGCGGTATATCGCCTGGCGAATGCGTTTATAAAGCATATTCCGGGATTTGAAGAGGCGTATGTCAGCGCAATTTCGTCCATGCTTGGCATAAGGGAAAGCCGCAGGGTGGATGCTGTTTACAATCTTACAGCGGAAGATATAATATCACGACGAAAGTTTGACGACGCCATTGTGCGCAGCAATTATCCAATAGACATACACGGCAAAGAGCTAAGCTGCGGAAAGATAAAAATGAGCGAGGATGAGCGCTTTTACGAGGTGCCGTTTAGAAGCCTTATAGTAAACGGCATAGCCAATCTGATGGTGGCCGGCAGATGCGCAGGCTTTGATTTTACCGCACAGTCGGCGGTAAGAATACAGACGACATGTATGGCGATGGGCGAGGCCTGTGGGCATGCAAGCGCTATGAGCATTAAAGGCAATATACCCATAAGGGAGATAGACGGCAAAAAGCTTAAGAACATAATGATTGATTTTGAATAGTAAAAAAGCTTTATAAAAGGTTTAGTAAAAAGGCTAGGTCTGCGGAACATATTAAACGCTGTTCCGCAGGCTTTTTTATTAGATTTAAATGAGCAAAGTATCTGCACATTTCTAATTTTAAAGCAGTTGGATATGAAG
>USGR01000197.1 GCA_900554165.1 uncultured Oscillospiraceae bacterium
ATAATACATATGGGGGAAATATGGTAACTATTTTTTTGTCTGACTTAGACGGGACCTTGCTTGACAGCAGCGGCAAAGTATCCGCTGAATCGGCTGATATTTTAAACAAGGCTATAAGCGGTCAAAAACTTTTTTCAGTGGCTACGGCCCGTTCCTACGACACGGCGGCAGAGCTTATGAAAAATATACACACAAATGCTCCCGCGGTGCTTTTAAACGGCGCGCTTATCTGCGATTTGAAATCTGGCCAGATTTACCACTACAGCGCTATTAGCTCAGAGACGGCGAGCTGGGTTTTCAGCATATTTAAAGAGCACGGCCGCACGCCTTTCTGCTATTTTTTAAAGAGTGAAGAGGACGCCGCATCAGTAACACTTGAGTATATTTCTCCGGCTACGCCCTTTGATAAGGAGTTTATTGACGAGTGCGAAAATATAGGCAGCAGTATAGAAAGAGTGGACGAATTTGATTTTGAAAAACCTGCGCTGTATTTTACCGCCATGGATACTGAAAGAATAGTAATGCCTATTTATAAAATGGTAAAAGAGCTGCATGGCTGTGATGTGACGCTCTATAGGGACACATATCATGAGGGATATTGGTTTTTAGATATTTTTGCGGCGGGTACGTCAAAAGCCAATGGCGCTCTGCTGGCTAAAAAGATTGCCGGCGCCGACATAATGACGGCTTTTGGCGACAACCTAAACGACATCTCGATGCTTAACGCAGCCGACTGCGCTGTCGCCGTGTCAAACGCGGTGGATGATACCAAGAAAATATGCGATAAAATCATAGGCGGCAATGACGACGATGCGGTGGCAAAATATATTCTTGATTATACTGTATAAGGCTATTTAAAGCTTTAGGTGATGTTTTATAGACATATTTAAAAGACAGAATTTATGCATCAGCGACGGAAGTTTACAAAAGAATTATAACTAAACTTAATCATTACATGCTGGAGCATTTGTTTATTTAATAATTGATTTTTTAAAACACCTTTTAACATCTTTAAAAAAATAAAGCCGGTGATTTTAACGGCGACTTAAGGCGTAAAAAAGTTCCCGGTTCTACTGGGGAAAAGATGGATAATCGGCAATAAAAAGGCGAGCTTAATGCGAGCCAAAAAAGAAATAATTATTCTAAAATTAGAACAGCAATAAGAAATACTATTTGAGTTGTTTACAGGCAGCGGTGCATGGGATGCAATAATATAATTTAGCGCCTGTTTTAGGGCTAAGCCGGTAATAGCCTCTAAAAATGGGACTGTTTAAGGCCGCCGGGTGACCCGGCGGCCTTAACTATAGGCAAATTTATAAAGCTATAAACAGCTTTTAATGCAATAAAGATGAAATCGAGTAAAAGAGCAGCAAAATACCAACAGCACCAAAAACAGCGGGAAGAAGTATGTTTGAAAATTTAGTTATATATCTTTTTATAAAGCTGTAAAATTTATCGAACTTACTTTTTGCTTTAATATAAACGAAAAAGAGAATAATAAGCGGAAGAGTGTATATAAAATTATACAGCAATAGAATTATTGTTAACTCGATAAAGGAAAGCTGATAATTAAACAAAATTGCCATAAAAGCAAAATACGGCAGTGCGGTTGCAAGTTCAGATATAGTAGCTGCGGTGCCTAAAGCTATCAGCGCCGGCGGCGATACCGACTTTATTTTGCTTTTTATTTCTGCTTCGTCGCTGTCACTTTCTGCAGCATTGAGTGCTTTTATCTGTTTTTTCAGCTGCTTTATTTTACTATTTTGCACAATATAGAAAGCCGATATAAGAAAAATGATACCTATTATAAGCTTGGCTGTGAATATGGCTTTGCCGTAGCCGTCAAGCAGTTTGTTAAATATATTGCCGATAACCGTAATGAGACCGAAGTATGCTAAAAATCCCCCTATAAGATTTATAATGCCGGTTGGCAATATAAAAAACCAAATATGTCGAGGCTTTTTAACCATTCCTTGAAGTACAAACTGCTGCGTGATTGCTATTGGGTTAAGACTGTCCGCTGCGCTTGTAAGAATTGTCGGAATTAAAAGCTCAAGCATATAATCTCCTCCTTAAAAAACAAAAAGCCTGGGAGTATTAGTACTCCCAGGCTTTTATCCTTCCGTGTACGCTGATAGTTTAACAGCGCGCTTTCTCTCGGTCCAGACTAATATTGCTATTACGGAACCCTAGAAAGCTAAATAAGTATTTACTTTGCCATCTGATTTTATCAAAAGCAAAAAGCGTTGTCAATATATTAAGAATTATAATAAATGATTAATATTTGCACAAGATGTATTTAACAGACTGAACAGATGAAAGCTTTGCGCGTATATTGTAAATGTTTTCCTCTGTTATAGCGGATTTATCTATTATATAAGCGCTTATCTTATTGATAAATATAAAGAAATAGCTGGATGTTTCTATCACTTTAGTAACAGCGAGGTATGAAATGACGCCTTCATCGCTTATAAGGCCGTTCGCTCCAGATATAAGTATCTCGTTGTCTTTGAATGTAAATTCGGTCTTCATATTTCGCAGCTGCTGCTGTGACTTGTACATTATTATCGGAAGACCGAAATATATATACAGCCACATAAACGCGGCCAAAGCTAATAAAATTAGAAGCCATATGCATTCTGAAGCTGGGACGCCAATTAAAATTAATCCGATTGTAGCAGCAAGCAATAAAAGCCACACGGCTGCAAATGCAATCAGGCATTTTTTTGGATTAAATCGCCTAAATGTACTTGCCCGTGCAAAGGCTTTAAAAGCCGCAAGACTGGTGTCAGATGTGACTTTAATCTCCATCGTGATTGCCTCCTTCACATGTCTTCGACATTATTTTACATTATTTTTCCGCTTTATCAAGCCGTGGACTTATATACTGCATGTAAAAACAAATTTAAAAAATTATTGTAAAAATACTTGACAAATATAAAATTTGGTAGTAAAATGTAGTCAATAAAGGGGAGTAGCGGTCTGTGCTTTCAGCATAGGCGTGCGGTGTCGTCAATACGACTGTAAATCGGTCCGTGCCGCACTTGGGCTAATGAATATTTCGCCAACAGCAAGACTTTTATTACACTAATGTTG
>USGR01000198.1 GCA_900554165.1 uncultured Oscillospiraceae bacterium
CTTTGGCTAGCAACATCCGCATGTGAAACCGTTTGATATACTCTGATTTATTTATAAGTCTAATTGTATGAGAAATCAAGTCAAAAATCGCTGATGTTACAAAAAGCTTTAATGACTCCGGCATACAAATGCGTCAAAAGCTAAAGCACTCACTGCCTGATATTTTTTTATAGCTTTCTTGTACAGAGTCATCCAACGCATGTGCCAGATTTTATAAAAAGAGCGCCGCACCCCAGCTTTGAGAAACTATATATCTGCATTTCTGTATTTTTCAAGTTTTTTGCCGCATTTCGACATAATTCGTTTTTTATTTTATTACATCAATATTTCACCAAGCCAAATTTTTCTGAAGTATCATGCTATTGCGATACACCATCGTTTACTGTTCTGTATACTTTTGTCCATGCAAAATCAGTCCTTTGGGCATAAATCTTTTCGCTGAAGCTTTATATTTTTTACGGCAGAAGATGTGGTTTTGTTTAACTTAAGCAGTAGATAAAACGCCGCCAAAGCCTATAAAATCAGCTTTGGCGGCAAATGTTTGATTAAAAAGCATAATCTGCTATTAAAATCGGCTTATGTTTTAACAAGCCAAATTATTGATTTTCACCCGGCATTGTCCAAGCGTGGTGGTCGGTATGCAGCAGCTCATGCGATAAATGCGACAGCGGCTCGCCTAAATATTCCTCATAACACTTCTTTATGGACGGATTTTCATGAGAAAATCTGAGATTATTCACCTTGTCAAGCCCGTAAAGCACCTCGCAGCGCTCCTCGGCCCGCTCCTCACCGTCGGCTATCGGCTGCCCGCCGCCGCCGGCGCAGCCGCCCGGGCATGCCATAATCTCCACAAAGTGATACTGCACCCTCCCCTTGCGTACAGCCTCCATAAGCCTTCTGGTGTTGCCGAGCCCGCTGGCTACAGCTACCTTGAGCGTCTGTCCGGCCAGATTAAACTCTGCCTCCTTCCAGCCGTCCATGCCTCTCACCTTGCTGAAGGAGTCAGGGTCGGGATTGCGGCCGGTGACAAAATAGTACGCCGTCCTCAGCGCAGCCTCCATAACACCGCCGGTAGCTCCGAATATGACGCCGGCGCCAGAGGCGGTGCCCAGCGGAGAATCGAACTCCTCCTCTTCAAGGCCGCGGACATTTATGTGCTCAGCGCGTATGAGGCGCTCTATTTCTCTCGTCGTCAGCACGACGTCGACATCCTGTCCGCCGCCCGCGTCGTTCATCACGGGTATGGCCGCCTCGTGCTTTTTGGCAATGCACGGCATTACCGATATTGAATATATCTTCGACGGCTCAACGCCAAGCAGCTGTGCATAATACGACTTTGCTATAGCACCGAACATCTGCTGCGGTGATTTTGCGCTGGAGAGCTGGTCCACCATGTCCGGATACTGCGACTTTATAAAGCGCACCCAGCCGGGACAGCATGACGTAAACATCGGGAAAGTTGTATTTTCTGCTGTCTTAAGTCTCTCCAAAAATTCGCTTGCCTCTTCCATTATGGTAAGGTCGGCGCTGAAGTCCGTGTCAAAAATATAGTTAAATCCGACCTTGCGCAGTGCAGACACCAGACGTTTTACCGTTGCAAATTCTCTTGACAGTCCAAAGGCCTCGCCCCACGCGGCGCGAACCGCCGGTGCTATCTGCACAACGGTAATCTTTTCCGGGTCGGCAAGTGCATCAAGCACCTTGTCAACGTCATCGCGCTCTCTCAGCGCGCCTACTGGGCAGTGGGTTATACACTGCCCGCAAAGTGCACAGTCAGATTCTTTTATTCTCCTGTTGCGGGAAACGTCTATAGTCGTCCTTGAGCCGGTGCCGGCAACATCCCATATGTGCAAATCTTGAATTTTGTCGCACACCTGTACGCACCTCATGCACTTAATACATTTCTGCGCATTCCTTATAAGCGGGAAGTCCGACGGCCAAGCGGCCTTGGGGAGTTTTGTCTCAAACGGCAAATCCAATATATCCAAATCGTTCGCTATTTTTTGGAGGCTGCAGTTGCCGCTGCGCGCGCATATTGCGCATCTGCAGTCGTGCTGTGAGAGTATAAGCTCAACATTGTTTTTCCTGCTCTCGCGCACTTTGGGGCTGTTGGTATGTATCACCATTCCCTCTTTTACCTTGTTGTTGCAGGCGGTGACGAGCTTTGTGCAGTCCTCCACCTCAACAACACAGACACGGCAGGCGCCTATCTCGTTTATTCCCTTGAGATAGCAGAGTGTGGGAATGGTTATCCCCGCGCTCTTAGCTGCATCGAGAATAGTCGTTTCCTCTTTTACCTTTATCTTCTGTCCGTTGATTGTTATGTTTACCATTTCTCAACCCTGCCTCCCTTAAGAATACCGAAGCCGAAGTGGTCGCACCGGAGGCAGCGCCTCGACTCTTGGTCGGCCTCCTCCTTAGTCATGCAGCATTCTATCATATTAAAGTCCTTCGCTCTCTCAGAAGGCTTGCGTTCTTTCATGTTCACCCTTGCGCAGCTTATCCTGTCGTCGAGCCGCACTTCAGGAATTTTTACATCCGTCGATATAATATGGTTGTAGCCTAAAAATTCATCTATATTAGCCGCTGCAACCTTACCGGCCGCTATTGCGCGAATAACTGTTGCCGGACCTGTAACACAGTCACCGCCGGCAAATATGCCGGTTAAATCTTTAGTATTAACGCCGCTCCAGTTAAGGGCGTCGATAACCCCTCTCTTTACCGTTACACCGTGCTTTTCAAAGGCCTTTGATTCAATGCCCTGGCCTATGGCGACTATTACCATGTCGCAGTCAAGCCTTACCTCATCCTGCTTGGAGTCGACGGGCGCCGCTCTGCCGTTCTTTATGGGTCCGATAATCTGCGGCTGCACCCACAGCGCGGCTACGTTGCCGTCCTTGTCCTTTTCAATGCGCAGCGGAGAGTGAAGGTCAAGCAGCTCGCAGCCTTCCTCTATTGCTCCCTCCACTTCTTCAGGCATGGCGGTCATATCGACGGCGCGGCGGCGGTAGGCTATTCTCAACCTCTTAGCGCCAAGCCTTATTGCCGAACGCGCAACGTCCATTGCGACGTTGCCGCCGCCTATTACCAC
>USGR01000199.1 GCA_900554165.1 uncultured Oscillospiraceae bacterium
ATACGATAATCCGGAGTTTTTCAGCGGATATTACGAGCTGAGAAGCCGCAGCGACAACTACAACGAATTGCTGGAGCAGCCTGCTATGGCAAATCTTTTGCCGGATTTACATGGAAAGTCTGTGCTGGATTTGGGATGCGGTTTTGGCCGCAATTGTGCCGACTTTGTACATCGAGGCGCAAGGCGCGTTGTGGGAATTGATATATCGGAAAAAATGCTTAATGCTGCAATGGCTGAGGAAAGCAATGAAAAGATTGAATATATTAATATGAGTATGACCGACATATCACAATTAAACGAAAAGTTTGATTTTGTATACAGCTCGCTCGCCTTTCACTATGTAGAGAATTTTGAAAAGCTAATACGCGATATATATACTACCTTAAACGACGGTGGGTTTCTACAGTTCTCACAGGAGCATCCCATAGTAACAGCTACAAAAGACAGTGAGGGCGGCAGAACCAATTATAATGAAAACGGAAGCCCGGTGTCCTATACCTTTTCAAATTATAATCAGAGCGGACGCAGGGTTGTAAGCTGGTTTGTCGACGGCGTGGAAAAATACCACCGCACAACGGGCGAGATACTTACGACAGTAGCCGGCGCCGGATTTATAATTAAAAACGTATGCGAGACATGTCCGACAAAAGAGATAGTTGAAAAATATCCGTTTATGGAGCGGGAATATATAAAGCCAAATTTTTTAATTGTAAAAGCTAAAAAGTGATGTCTTGCTTTGTATGATATATCGCATCAATTTGCCATGAAATAAACGTTTACGTAAAAGCTCCCTATACGGCGTATATTCCCGAACAGAGAGCTTTTGCAGCTATAAGCAAAATTTTTAGCGTAATACAGCGGATATATGACTAAGAACAGATGCTTATAACACAATGATAAAATCAAGCGCGTGCGATAAATTGGGTTTACACAAAACTTTCTCTTTTAGTTTAATGGGAAAAATTAGCGTGTCGTGCTTACTTAGTGCGTGATGAAAAGCAGTAATCTTTTATAAGCCGGGTATTGATGAAAGGCAAACACGGCTATAATGCGATGGGTTTAAAATATATTCGTCAATGCAGGAATTTCGCTGTCGGCAAGATGTTTTATTTGTACAATGGTATATTTGCACTCTGATATAAACTGCGCTTTGTTGCCGTATTTTATGAGCGGCGGCAGTTTTGATATCGCAAGGCCTACATCGTCAAGGTGAAGATGGCTGGTAAACGGGGCAAGCATTTGCTCAGACTTTATCCATTCCTCTTCACTTTGCACGTCAATCTCATATGCTTTGTCAAAGTCGTCGTTTTCCGCCGCCTCAACGGCCTGGGAAATCATACCGATAATTTTGTCCTCGTGACCTAATATCTGAATAATTCCTACTGTGCAGAAAGAAATTAGTATGAGCATAAGCACCGCTGCGGCTATAAGCCTTTTCATAAGGCGACGCTCCTTTCTACGTATTAAACTTATAATAACTAATGGTGAAATTTAATATATCTGCGGCCAATATTTATTCAGTGAGCGGGTAAAGCCCATGTTATCTGTTAATTGGTGATGTGTCATTTGCTGAAAATCGACTGATATCATGTGGATTAATCTGAGTGCAAATTCATATTAATCTCGTCTGATTAGTTAGTGGTCTTTATTTACAATAGTATAGTTTCCTTTTTCGTCGGCCGTCATAAGAAAGACGTCTTTTGCCTTAATCCGCCGCGTGGTGAGTATATTTTCCAAATCCTTTTCGTTTAAGCCGCAGCGGGCAAAGCTGTCTTTTTTTATTTTTCCGTCAGAAATAATACAAATGTTAAGGGCTGCATCATTTGACGGCGCTATATTCATATCTGACGGTGTAACCGGCTGCCTGTCGGCATTAAGCAGGACGCTGAGCTTGCCGGTGGTTTCCACTATTGCGTATTTCACGTCGTTTATATCAAAAACCTCCTGCTGTCGCAGATTTTCCATAAGCTCTTCGACGGTAAATCTAAGGTTTTTAAGAGCCTTTTGGTCTATTACTCCGTTGTTAATGACAATGGCGGGCCGTCCGTTTAAAATTCTGCGAAATCCGTTGCTTTTGAGCGATATAACCGACAGCAGTATTTCTAAAATTATGAGGGTAAGAATGGCTATTACGCCGTTTATCAGCGGACTGTTGAGGTCGGACATAGGTATAGCCGCCAATTCTGCTATAAGTATGGTAATGACAAGCTCTTTTGGCTGCATTTCTCCAATCTGCCTTTTTCCCATTAGCCTGAGCGCTATAACAACGCAAACGTAAAGAATAACCGCCCTTATAAATGTAACTGCCATATTTACCTTATTATCGCATGATTACTGCCTGAGATTAATCATGCCGCTCCTTTCGCAAATACTGCCGGATAAAAACTGCTTTATACTATACAGATATAAGAAGTATTTAAAATCTAACGGCATTATTTTTTCCGCATTTTGGATATATATTCAAATCTATATTTAAAAGAGTTTAAATGCAAATAAAAATCCCTGCAGCTTAATTTAAAGCACAGGGATTTTTTTAATCGTATTTAAAATGTTAGAGTATATCCGCATAACGACAGCGGAAAAGCTCATGCATATAAAGCTTAGGCTTCTTTAACGGCTGCTATAACCTCAACCTCTACTAAGGCGCTTTTAGGAAGCGCCTTAACAGCCACGCATGAGCGCGCCGGCTTTGATGTAATATATTCGGCATATACTTCGTTAAAAGCGGCAAAATCTGCTATGTCTGCTAAAAAGCAGGTGGTCTTAATGCAGTCGTCAAAGCTGCTGCCGGCCGCCTTTAATACTGCGGCCAGATTTTCCATTACTCTGCGGGTCTGTCCCTTTATGTCTTCTGCCTCTATGTTACCCGTTTCAGGATTTATGGCAATCTGCCCGGATGTATAAACCAGCCCGCCGATGACTGCCGCCTGCGAATAGGGTCCTATCGCTTCCGGGGCTTCTTTTGTATGTATTTTTTTAATCATGATAAATACCTCCAATTCTGTGCTTTTATAAATCTTTTGCATTTATTATAATCAATAAACGCAAGCTTAATAAGTCTTGCCTTTAAATATAAATTGT
>USGR01000200.1 GCA_900554165.1 uncultured Oscillospiraceae bacterium
GTATATTTATAATATCTCTCACCGCAGCGCCGGTCTTTGACGTAATCACTGCGATGCGCCGCGGATATCTGGGTATCGGCTTTTTATTTTCCTCGTCAAAAAGCCCCTCTGCCGAAAGCTGCGCCTTAAGCTGCTCATAAGCCACGCTCAGCGAGCCCACACCGTCCGGCTGCATCTGGTCAATATATAATTGATACTGTCCGTCCCGCTCATAAAGCGAGATATGCCCCAATATTATCACGCTCATGCCGTCCTGCGGCATAAACTGAAGCCTTGATGCACTCGAGCGGAACATAACCGCCTTTATCTGCGCCTTGTCGTCCTTAATGGTCATATACATATGCCCGGTTCTGTAATGATTTGTGAAATTGGAAATCTCGCCGCATACAAAAATCGGATTGAGATTTACGTCCGATTCGAGCAGAGATTTTACATAAGTATTAAGCTGTGATACCGTTACGGCGGTTGCCATAAGCACACCTCAAATAATCGCTAAATCTATTCTGGACCGTTTGCCATATATTAAATCACTAAAACATTTATTATGAATATTTGCTATATTTGTTTTTCATAGCAGAATTTTTACAAAGCGTCTCATCAGCACAATTTTTCGATGCAGCAAAAGCAGGAAAGCCAAAGTAAAGGCTTTAATTCGCACACCGGAACAGCTGCTGTAAAGAAACCTGAGCAAAACCTGACCCATCTTTCCCGCAGCGCCGTCTCCTTTTTCCCGATATCGGCCAACATCAAGCTGAACGCAAAGTGCGCCTAAAAACGCAAGCATTACTGCATACTGCCCGCCGTCATGCTGCCCGACACTGCGCGGAGCACGCCGTTGACAAATGAAGCCTCATCATCCGACGAGTATTTCTTGCACAGCTCTACCGCCTCGTTTACGGCGGCGCCGGCTGGTATGCTTTCGTCATATGCCATTTCAAATACCGCCAGCCTCATAGCCGCCAGCGCAACTTTTGAAATCCTTTTAATATCCCATGCCTTTAAATTGGATTTTATCGTCTCGTCAATCTCATTTAAATTTTTGCATACATTTTGCGCCTCTTTCAAAGCCGCTGCAGATATTCTGCTTTCTTCCTTTTCATTTTCAGCGATATATTCTATATCATCATCGTGAAAGGAAGCTTCAAACAGGACTAAAAACGCCTGCTCCCTTTTATTTTCTCCCATATACTCCCCCAAAATTTTATGCTCCTTATATATACCTCCGCATGCGGCCAAAGGTATGTCGGCCATCGCCGTTTTTATACAGTCGCTTTATTGCATTATCTTACTATATACCACTCGGCTTATAAAACAAAACCCCAAAAGCTCAACCGTCTATCAGACAGTTGAGCTTTGGACAATTATTATCCGCTATTGAGCCATATTAGAAAGATCTATATCTTCAACAAACACGTTAACCTTAGCCACGGCGTTGTGCGTCATGTTCTGTATCTCCTGCTTGACGTTGTTCTGAACCGCCTCGCAGACGTCGGTTATCCTGTATCCCGACTTAAGTGATATGTACAAGTCTATAATAAGCTGATTATCGTTCACCTTGACCCTGACCGGCTTAAGAGCGCGCTGTTTTTTGAAAACATCTTTTATAGTAGCCAGCTTAGATACCATATCGACTACGCCGTCTATCTCCAAAGCAGCGGTGGTAGCTATTTTAGATATTACCTCTTCTGAAATAACGAGCCCGCCTACCTGATTCTTAATATCCATAGCCTGATACCTCCTTTGTATTATTATAACACAAAGTAGAAACTAAACAACTATTTTACCTCATGAATTTTTATACTTTCGAGGGGCAGGTTTGTCTGCGACACCACTATGTCCTGTATTTGGAGAATTTGCGACTCAACAAGCCCCTCTCCCTGTATCATTATATTAGCCTGGTTGTTGCTCAGTATAGCAACGCAGTCGGAAAATCCCTTGGCTTTTACAAGGCTTTCAATAAGGCCCTCCTTCTCGATGTCCGCCGCTATTTGCGTCTGGCTCTCGACTGCCGCCTTTTTGCTCTCCGCATCTGACTTTGTATCGTCAATTATTTCCTTAAGCATCTCCAAAGATTCATTTCTGGCATTGTCCCTGCTCTCGCGCGACTGTGCTATAGTAGTCGTTTCTGTTCCCTCTTGAGGGGCCTCCTGCGATACCTCCGGGTTATTTACATATGTAGCGTCGCCAAGATTTGCCTGAGATGAGCTGACGGCCGCCGTTATGTCCAGTCCTCCGTCGGCGCCGGCAAATCTCCAGTTAAGATAAACCGCTGCGCCTAACGCTACTACTAAAACCGCCAGAACAATTTGCCTTTTTCCGATTATCACGCTTTTTTTCATCATATTAGCCTCCAATAACATAATTTACAAACCGATTGTTTCAGCGGCCGGTTACACATACCCGCTTTGATGTTATATCCAACGCGGTAGTAACCGCGCTTGATACCTTTTTCTGTATTTGCTCATTGCTGCCGCCGTCGCATACCACTACCACTCCCTTTACCGTTGGGGCAAGCTCTGTCAGCAGCAGCGCCACCTGACCCCCGTCCGATGTGTCTACTAAAATATAGTTTTCCTCAAGCTCATCCGTTCTTGCCGCAGCCGAACTGCCGGAGGTGTTTGCCTCGCTTACATCCGCACTGCTGCGTACGTCGTTTGCATAAACATATTCAGCGCCTGACTCAAGCGTAACCATTACTGTGACATTGTCAGAGCCTGTTATGCTGGCTACTATCTTAGTAAGCTTTTCTTCCAGCTGCCGCGTGTACTCGTCAGATGTGGTCAGCGGGCCGGAAGCAGCATTGCTTTTATCCGTTTTGCCGCTGTCGCTTCCGTCAAACACAAAGTACGATATGAGTATTAGTATTATTCCGATAATTCCGGCAATGAAGATTATATTGCCAAGCTTTTTGTTGTTTTTGAACACCTGCGACAGTCTGCTAAGCGGTGATGTTCTGCGTTTGTCTTTATCTTCCATTTTCATGCTCCTTTATCTGAATAATCTTTTTAAATACTCATGCTGCATTACCTTTGTTTTTTGCTCAGGCTTTGCAGCGAAAAATCCTTTCTGTATGAAAA
>USGR01000201.1 GCA_900554165.1 uncultured Oscillospiraceae bacterium
GCGCGTGGCAGAGTCGATGGACGACTTGGAGCGCGCCTATAAAGAAGCATCAGACGAGGCTAAGGCGTATTTCGGCAACGGCGGCGTATATATGGAAAAGCTTCTCACCAACACCAAGCATATTGAGTTTCAAATACTTGCTGACGAAATGGGAAATGTTATACACCTGTTTGAAAGGGATTGCTCGATGCAACGCCGCAAGCAGAAAGTAATTGAGGAAACTCCGTGCGTTGTGCTTTCCGAAGAAACGCGGCAGAAAATGGGCGAAGCGGCAGTTCGCGCAGCAAAATCCTGCGGTTACAGCAATGCTGGCACGGTTGAGTTTTTGCTGGACGGCGACGGCAATTTCTACTTTATGGAGATGAACACCCGCATACAGGTAGAGCATCCAATAACAGAAATGGTGACGGGTATAGACATAGTAAAAAAGCAGATTGAAATAGCGGCGGGACAGCCTCTTAATATTAAGCAGAGCGATGTACAAATGCGCGGCCATTCTATTGAATGCCGTATAAACGCTGAGGACCCCGAAAAAGGCTTCAGGCCGACGTTTGGCAGAGTGCATCAGTTGTTTATTCCCGGCGGCAACGGCGTCAGGTTTGACACGCAGCTTTATCAGGATTACGAGCTGCCGGTATATTACGACTCGATGGTGGGCAAGCTTATAGTTTTAGCGCCGACGAGGGACGACGCAATTGCCAAGATGAAAGCCGCGCTTTCTGAAATGATAATAGACGGAATAAAAACCAATGTGTTGTTTCAGTACGATTTAATTAACAGCGATGCCTTTAAATCCGGCAAATATACGACTGATACGATAGAGCAGCTAATGAGCAGCAAGGTTGAATAAATCTCAGCTGCGTTTTAAAATAAATATATAAATTTGATTTTTATTTAGCGTTGACAAAAATCTACGCACAATATAAAATCAGTTTAATTAAAGATATAAAACCGGCTACAGCCAAATGATAGAGGGTCTGCAAATGCAAATAAAAGATTTATTTATCAAAAACAAAGAGGAGTTCAAATCCGGCAACAAGGTCACAGAAGAAACGCTGCGCCCTGAAATAGACGACAGGATATGGGCAAAATGCAACGGTTGCAACAAGGCGCTTTATGAGAAGATGCTGATGAACAATTCAAAGGTATGTCCGCTCTGCTCATATCATTTTCGTCTGACGCCTAAAGAGCGGGTTGACTTTACCTTTGACGAGGGCACATTTACTGAGTTCGATTATGACGACATTGAAACGGTAAATCCATTGGATTTTCCCGGCTATAGGGAGAAGATAGAGGCCAATCGCAAGGCGACAGGTTGCAAAGACGCGGTAATGTGCGGGATTGGCGAAATAGGCGGATATAAAACAGCGGCCTGCATTATGAACAGCTTTTTCATAATGGGCTCTATGGGATATTATGTAGGCGAGGCTATAACCCGCACCATAGAATATGCCACCAAGAACAAGCTGCCTATAGTAATATTCACAACCTCCGGCGGCGCGAGAATGCAGGAGGGCATTGTTTCTTTGATGCAGATGGCCAAAATCAGCGGTGCGCTTGAAAAGCACTCGCAGAAAGGCCTGCTTTATATAACTGTAATAACCAACCCGACGACCGGCGGCGTAACGGCGAGCTTTGCAAGCCTCGGCGATATAATAATAGCCGAAAAGGGTGCGCTTATAGGCTTTGCCGGCAAAAGGGTAATAGAGCAAACAATAAAGCAAAAGCTGCCTAAGGACTTTCAAACGGCGGAATTTGCATGTGAGCACGGCTTTGTTGACTTAATAAGCGAGCGCAAGGATTTAAAAGAGAACATCCGCAAAATACTTATGATGCACAAAACGGAGGGGACAAAATGAGCAAAACGGCATGGGAAAAGATAAAAATTGCCAGGATGATGAACCGTCCCACAGCGGAGTATTACATAAATAAGATTTTTACCGATTTTATGGAGCTTCACGGCGACAGAAACTATGCCGACGACGCTGCTGTAATCGGCGGCATAGCCATGTATAAAGGTATGCCCGTAACGGTAATTGGCGAGGAAAAGGGCACAGACGTAAAAGATAAGGCTCGGCGCAATTTTGGCTCTCCGCACCCGGAAGGGTACAGAAAAGCGCTGCGGCTTATGAAGCAGGCGGAAAAATTCGGCCGGCCGATAATCAATTTTGTAGATACGCAGGGCGCATATTGCGGCATGGGTGCTGAAGAGCGCGGTCAGGGCGAGGCTATAGCCAAAAACTTGGAAGAAATGATGGCGCTTAAGGTTCCTGTGATAAGCGTATTTATAGGCGAAGGCGGCAGCGGCGGCGCGCTGGCGCTGGCGGTTGCCGATCGTATTGCAATGCTGGAAAATGCCGTTTACTCCATACTTTCACCGGAGGGCTTTGCGGCGATATTGTGGAAAGACGCACAAAAGGCGGAGCAGGCCGCCGACGTCATGAAAATAACTGCCGACGAGCTTTTAAAGCTTGATATTATTGAAGAAATTATTCCCGAACCGGAAGAAGGCGCTCAGGTTGACCCCGACTCTGTTGCCAATTCAATAGATGACTTTATCTCACGCAGTCTCGACATTCTTTCTCAAATACCGGCAAATAAGCTGCCAGATTACAGATATAAACGTTTCCGCAGATTATAAATTATTTGTGGCATAACTAATATCATATTTAAAAGGCAAATGGAAAAATTCTAATGTACATAAAATAAGTATTGAAAATAAATATAATTATAAGTGAGGGATAGCTATGCCGTTAAAAGTTGGGCTTTTTAACGACTCGTTTCCGCCGACAATAGACGGCGTGGCAAATACAGTTAAAAATTATGCCGAAGTGCTTTCAGATATGGGATGCGACGTCACAGTTGTAACGCCTAAATATCCACATGTAACTGATAATTATAAATTTAACGTATACCGCTATTTTTCAATTAATCTTAATAAGAGCATTGGCTATCGGGCAGGAATTCCCACGCCGGTATCGATGGGGAAAATATTATCGAAAAAGCTTGATATTCTGCATGTGCATTCGCCATTTGTATCATCTCTTATGGCCAAATCGGTAT
>USGR01000202.1 GCA_900554165.1 uncultured Oscillospiraceae bacterium
ATATATATTTATGTTGTGAGTTTCTACTTGAAATTGCTGGATTAATATGGTATACTGTTTTAGCACTAAAGACACATGTATGTAGGTGGTGAACAGATTTGCCAAAAGAATCTGTAAAACTTATAATTGATTCGTGTGTTTTACCGGAAGTTTTTCTTAAAGTTGTAAAAGCCAAGCAGATGCTTGTAAACAAGACTGCGAAATCTGCCGCCGACGCTGCGAGAATGTGCGGCATATCGCGCGGGACCTTTTACAAATATAAAGATTTTGTATTTGAATATAACTCTTCTTCCGGCGGACGCATAATCACCATATTTGTTATACTTGAGGATTATCCCGGTGTTTTATCCTCTCTTATATCGCGGCTGTACGAGGCCGGCGCCAACATTCTCACTATTAATCAGAATATACCTGTTGGCGGGAGCGCGTCTGTTTCACTGTCTATTAATACCGAGCATTTGCAGACCGACCTTTCGCAGCTTTTATCACTTTTGAAAGAGATAAACGGCGTTAAATCGGTTGAAAGCATTGGCTCAGAATAAACGCAAAAACTAAAATATATGCCGGCATTAGGCAAGAAGGAATGATTGTAATGATAAAAATAGCGGTAATGGGGCATGGCGTCGTGGGCTCCGGCACGGTTGAGGTTTTTTATAAGAACCGTGAGAACATATGCAAAAAATGCGGCACCGACGTAGATATAAAATATATACTCGATTTAAGGGATTTCCCCTCTCTTCCATACTCCGACAAGTTTACCAAAAGCTTTGACGACATTATAAACGACGACGAGGTAAAGGTTGTCGTTGAGGTTATGGGCGGGCTTAATCCGGCGTATGATTATGTTAAAAGATGTCTTTCAAGCGGAAAAAGCGTTGTAACTTCTAATAAAGAGCTTGTAGCCGCACATGGTGCTAAGCTTCTTAAGATTGCCAAGGAAAATAATATAAACTTCCTCTTTGAGGCAAGCGTTGGCGGCGGAATACCAATAATAAGGCCACTTTCTCAGTGTCTTGCGGCAAACTCCATAGATGAGATATGCGGTATTTTAAACGGTACGACCAACTTTATACTCAATAAAATGATAAACGAAGGCATGTCTTTTGAGGACGCGCTTAAGCTTGCGCAGCAGCTTGGCTATGCTGAGCGCAACCCCTCCGCCGATGTTGACGGCTTTGACACCTGCCGAAAAATCTGCATCCTTGCCTCTCTTGCCTTCGGCTACCATGTATATCCCGATGGCATTTACACCGAGGGCATAACCAACATAAAGCTTGAGGATGTCGTTTACGCCAAAAAGCTTGGCTATGCCGTTAAGCTTATAGGATACTCCAAGAGAATAAGCGACGATAAGATTTTCTGCGCCACATATCCAGCGCTTATTCCATTTTCAAACAGCCTGTCTACGGTAGACGATGTTTTTAATGCGATAATGGTTAAGGGCGACGCCACCGGCGATGTAATGTTCTATGGCAAGGGCGCCGGCAAGCTCCCGACTGCGAGCGCCGTTGTAGCTGATATAATTGATGCGTGCACGCACATAAACCGCCGCAAAAACATATTCTGGGAGGATGCTAAGGCAGATTATGTTATTCCCTGCGACGAGCATGAGACGGCTATGTATGTCCGCGCTCAGTGCGATATAAGCGATTTTACGCGCCTTTTCGGCAGCACTAAGGCTTTGCATGCAGACAATGGAGATGTTTTGTTTATTACTCCTGTTATGAAGGAAAAAGAGATAAATAAAATTCTTTCGCAGTCAGGTATAGAAATTAAAGCCAAGATAAGAGTTATGGAACAGGCGGTGTAATTTTAATGGTTACTGTTAGAGTTCCGGCAACCAGCGCCAATCTTGGTTCCGGCTTCGACGCGCTGGGCATAGCTCTTACGCTTTACAACACCGTCAGCATCGAAGAGTACGACGGCGTTAAGATAGAAAGTCTCGACAATATACGTGTACCGCAGGACGAGAGCAATTTTATATATTCCACCGCCCGCCGTCTTTACGATATATGCGGTAAAAAGTTTACAGGACTGCATATAAAGCAGACAAACGACATTCCAATGACGCGGGGGCTGGGTTCCTCCTCCGCCTGCCTTATTGCCGGACTGCTTGGCGCAAACGAACTGCTTGGCAGGCCGATGAACAGCGGCGAGCTTCTTAACCTCGCTGCGGCTATTGAGGGACATCCTGACAATGTTGCGCCGGCACTGCTTGGCGGGCTTGTCACCTGTGCTATGGATGAAGGTATTGTTCACAGTGTGAGCGTGCCTGTAAGCGAGAACGTACGTTTTGCCGTTATGATTCCTGATTTTACGCTTAAAACGTCGCTTGCACGCTCGGTGCTTCCGCAGAGTATTTCACGCAGCGACGCTGTCTTTAATCTTTCGCGGGCGGCGCTTATGACTTCTTCCCTATTCTCCGGCAATTTGGAGCATCTGCGCATCGCTACGCAGGACAGACTGCATCAGCCATATCGTCTGCAGCTTATTCGCGGCGGCGATTCCGCGCTGAGAATTGCGAGAGAGCTTGGCGCGTACGGCTCTTACATAAGCGGCGCCGGGCCGAGCATTGTCGCTATAATTGACAAGGACAACACGGCGTTTGAAAAAGAAGCCCAGCTTCAGCTTAAGAAAAACGGCATATTTAACTGGCGTATAGTTTTACTCGAATGCGATGAAAACGGCGCTGCCGTTTTGTAATAAAAATACAGGCTTGTGCTCTTAAATAGTGAGGCTTAACGGTTTTTCATATTTATCATATAACTGCCGGCAGTCGCTTATAGCTCTTTTATATGTTTATGCACAAACGTGATATATCTGTTTAAAGCTGCTGCGCAGATGTAAATTTATCGGCAGTATAACGCGAGATATGCTCAAAAGTCTCACATATTTCCGAAAGCACAAATCTGATAATAATTTGGAGGTAAATAAATGGCACTGATAGTACAAAAGTTCGGTGGTTCATCTGTGCGCGACGACGAAAGAATCTTTAATGTCGCGAGGATAATAACCGAAACGCGCAAAAAGGGCAACGACATTGTCGCCGTTGTTTCGGCA
>USGR01000203.1 GCA_900554165.1 uncultured Oscillospiraceae bacterium
CATCTATAACCGTGCCGCGCAGTTTTGCGTGCCGGCAGACAAGGGCGCTTCCGTCAAAAGCTATATCGCAGCCCATGCGGCGTGCAATGTCTAAAACAGCGCTGTCGCCCTGAACGGATTTTTCTTTCAGCCCGTCCATGCATATCTCGCCGTCTATCATTGCGGACTCTATAAAAAAGGCCGAGTGCGACCAGTCGGATTCAACAGCATAATCACATGCAGTATATTTCTGCGGCCCGGGAATAAAATATCCGTCTGATGTTTTTTCTATATGTATCCCAAACTCACGCAGAACATCTATAGTAATGTCTATATACGACGCCGACTGCAGCGGCGACGATAGTATTATATTGCTGTTGCCGTCAAGGCAGGGAAGAGCAAACAGCAGCCCCGTTATAAACTGCGAGCTGACAGAGCCGTCTATAATATACTCACCGGCCGTCAGTTTGCCGCTTATAGATATGGGAAGCATATTGCTGCTGAATTTAGCGCCGTGACTGGGCAGTATATCGGTAAAAATGTTGAGCGGACGCATCGGCAGCCTGCCGCTGCCGGTAAAATGTGCGTTTACGCCGAGCGCAGCGGCTACAGGTATCATAAATCTGAGTGTAGAGCCGGACTCTCCGCAGTCTATGTCGGCCTCCGCCTCGGGGACGCTTATACCCGTTATATCGGCGCAAAACAGTCGGCCGGCGGTAAAACCGCTTCTTAAATTCACGCCGCAGATATCAGTCAAATTATTAAATCCACATAAATTCGTGTTGCTGCCGCTGCCTGTGACTGCATATCCTGCATCATCCGGCAAAGAGCCTGCTTGCCTTTCGCCGCGCAGAATATCGCCGGACTTTAACTCATCATTTTTGCAGCTGCCTTGCGGCAAGGCTCCATTAACAGAGCCGGACATACTGCTGTCCGTCGTCACCGCCTCATATTTTCTGAGGCTTACCGCAGCGCCCAGCGCCGTTACCGCATTAATCGTGCGTATTATATCGTCAGACAGTATAATGGGTCCAACGGTGCTTCTTCCGGAAGACAAAGCCGCGCATATAATCGCCCGATGCATGCAGCTCTTTGACGGCGGCAGCATTATTCTTCCGTGCAGCGGACTTTTTTCTATAATAACCTTGTTCACTAAAAAGCCCCCTGCAAAAAGTCTGAAAGCTCGGCGGCGCGCAGCTTATGTATAAATGCATGACCTATGTCTGATATCAGTATAAAATTAATTATATCACCCATTCTCTTTTTATCAAGGGCGGCAATCTCTATTAATTTGTCCGCCGGAGCCTTAGTCGCCGTCGGCAGATTATACTGCTTAAGTACCGAGCATATCCGTTCTGCCGTGCCTTTTTTGGTGAGTCCGGCGATTTCACCGGCCTTGGCGGCGATAACCATACCCATGGCGACGGCTTCGCCGTGTGACGGGCCGGTAAAATTATAATATTTCTCAATAGCGTGCCCCATGGTGTGACCGAAATTGAGCTTCATGCGCTCAGAGGTGTCAAACTCATCTGCCTCTACAAACGAGCGCTTTATGTCCACATTGCGATAAAGTACATCATCCATATCAAGACTGCCATTCTCAATAATGTCGAAGAGCTCTGGCGATGCGATAAGTCCGTGCTTTATTACCTCCGCCATGCCGTCTGATTTATAGCGCTGCGGCAGCGTATTAAGCGTGTTTGAATCAATTATAACAAGCCGCGGCTGCTTAAAGGCGCCGGCAAGATTTTTGCCATATGTGAGGTCGCAGCCGGTTTTTCCGCCGACGGAGGAATCAGACTGTGCTATAACCGTAGTAGGTATTTGTATATAATCTATGCCTCTTAAATAAACAGCGGCGGCAAAGCCGGCCATATCGCCGGTAACGCCGCCGCCAAGTGCTATTATTGCGTCAGAACGGGTAAGACCGTGTGATGCTGCCGCTTCCAGCATGTCCCACACAGTTTTCACCGTCTTGTTCTTTTCTCCAGCTTCAAAAATATGCGTATAAACGTCAAGGCCCTCGCTGCTTAAAGAGTCGGCAACCCTTTTGCCATAAAGAGGAGCTGTATTGGAATCACTTATTATGAGCGCCTTTGTGCCGCGCACTACTTCCGATATCAGCTTTCCGGCATCATCAAGCAGGCCGCCGCCTACAACGACGTCATATGGAGGTTTAACATTTATCGTAAGCTTTCTCATTTATCTATGCTCTCCTTCTTTTCTCTGGCCGATGCAAGCAGACAGCACAGCTTTTCACTGTCTCCGCACGATATATACTCTTTAAACAGGCTGAGATTATTTATAAGACTGTCAATTTTCTCTATAAGCGGAGCGGAATTTTTAAGGAACAGTTCGCTCCATAGTTTGTCGTTTATTTCTGCGACGCGTGAAACGTCGCGGAACGAGCCGCCGGAAAATCCCATATGATGCTCAGCATCGGGGTCAAGCACATATGAGCAGGCAAGCACATGCGGCAACTGCGAGGTAAGGGCTATCATCCTGTCGTGATATTCCGGCGTTGCGGTTACCACACAGCCAAAGCCTATCTGCAAAGCTAAATCTGATATAAGCTTTACAGCTGTACTGCTGTCGTCGGCGGGAGTTATAATAAAGCTTGCGCCGTTAAATAAGTCGGCTTTGCTTGCGCCAAATCCCGACTTCTCGCTTCCCGCCATAGGATGCGCGCCTATAAAGCAAAAGCCGTTTTTCGCAGCTATGTCGTTTAATTCACTGCAAATTTCAGATTTTATACCGCACGTGTCTATGACAATACCGCCGCTTTTAAAATTTCCAGCGTTATTTCGCACAAAATCGACAGTGTCGCCCGGATATAAACAAACTATGACAACATCCATGGCGTCAAGCTGCTTTGTATCTGATATTGCAGCATCTGCGGCGCCGCAGTCGACCGCAGCGGAAAGCACCGCGGGATTTTTGTCAACAGCATATACTTTATGGCCGGTATGTAATTTTATGGCTTTGGCAAGAGAGCCGCCGATAAGTCCAAGCCCTATTATTGCAATATTCATAGAATTTATCCTTGCTTTTATTTTAATTATTTCATAAGAG
>USGR01000204.1 GCA_900554165.1 uncultured Oscillospiraceae bacterium
TTATTAATATTGTGCCTTGAAAGCATTGTTAATAATGTAAAGTTACATATCTTTACTTAGCTACAACATCACGCAGAATAATGCGGGCAACACTGCAAAGGCTTTTAGCTTCAATGAAATCTGTAGTCACCGCAAACTTACCAGAGTGCAGCCGAGAATACATTTCTTCAATCTGCTTAAGTCCCTGCTCGGCCTTGTCTATATCCGGTATAACGAAATAGCTCATCTGCATAATCTGCCGGATTGTTGTACGCATGCCGGTAGGCAGCGGCGCGCCGTCGGTTTTAAAGGGCAGCGGTCTGCCGGACACATCTCCCATACCGCTGCGGGAATTTATGTCCTGCGCTGCACGCCGGCCGAAAACCAGCGCCTCAAGCAGCGAGTTTGACGCCAGCCTATTTTTCCCGTGAACGCCGGTGTGCGAGCATTCGCCCGCCGCATACAGCCGGTCTATGCTGGTGCGTGAGTACAAATCTACGTCTATGCCGCCCATAAGATAGTGCTGGCAGGGAAAAACGGGAATCCAGTCCTTTGTTATGTCTATGCCTTCTTCAAGACAGCGCGAATATATCATCGGGAACCGATTAATGAGAAAATCCGCGCCCTTGTGCGTTATATCAAGATAAAAATTTTCACTGCCGGTGCGCCGCGATTCCAATATAATCGAGCGCGATACAACGTCGCGCGGGGCAAGCTCCAGACGGCTGTCATATCTGTCCATAAACTGCTTGCCGTCACAGTTTAACAGCTTTGCGCCTTCTCCGCGCACCGCCTCGGATATGAGCAGGCGCTCTCTCTCGTTTGCCGCAAGCGCCGTCGGGTGAAACTGAATGTAGTCGAGATGCTTGATATGCGCGCCCAGCTCATATGCCATGCAAATGCCGTCGCCGGTAGCAATGGCGGAGTTTGTGGTGTATTTATAAACGCGCCCTATGCCGCCGGTGGCGAGTATTACATATGAAGCAGAAATAGTTTTATATCCATCCGGCAGCATTATGTTTGCAAAAAATCCGCTGTTGGCCCTTTGCAGCGAGCAGAGCAGAGTGTTTTCCAAAATAGTGATGTTTTTTTTCTGCTTAACCGTTTCAATAAGCTTGTCCTCAATCGCTTTTCCGGTAGAGTCTTTATGATGCACAATACGGTGCCGAGAGTGCCCGCCCTCCAACGTCATCTGCAGCCTGTCGCCGTCTTTGTCAAAGTCCACGCCGAGATTATAAAGCCGCATAACATCCGACGGCCCCTCCGTAACGAGGGTGCGTACGGCGTCGATATTGTTTTCGTTTCCGCCGGCTATCATTGTGTCGTTTATGTGCCGCTCATAGCTGTCGTTTACCATATCCAACACCGAGGCCACGCCCCCCTGCGCAAGCGAGCTGTTGCAGAGGGTAAGCTCGCGCTTTACAATAAGCAGCGCGTTGATGCCGTCGTCGAGATTAAGGGCGGCATAAAGCCCGGCCACGCCGCCGCCGGCTATAATTACATCATATTTGTCCTTCATATTTATTTCCCCCTCGGAGGTGTAAAGCCGCCGCGCCTTTCAGCAAATGTGTAAAAATTGGAAAGTATATTTATGCGGAAAACAACGGCGTATTAAATTCTAAATAAAAGCAAAAACCAAAATTTTGCGCCTAAAATCAGCAGTGCTTAGAGATTATTAAATCGCTATGCGCCACAATCTCAGATTTATAGGCGCAGTTTGTATTTAGCTTAAGCGAAAAATGGCCAACAGACTTATCCGCCATATTTGAGCATATTGTCGAGCGGACGCTTAGCGGCAAGCCGCAAATTTTCGTCCATCTCTATAACAGTGCCGTTGCCGGTGACTGCGGAGTAAACCTCCTCAAGCGTCGTCATTTTCATGTCGCGGCATACCAGCAAATCCTCGCGCAGCTGATAAAAATTGCGAGACGGATGCTTTATTTTAAGATAATCCACAACCCCGCGCTCGGTGCCGATTATGACGTCGCTGTCGGTGCTAAGCGCATAATCGATTATAGCGCTTGTGGAGCCGACAAAATCAGCCAGCTCGGCGACTTCCGGCCGGCACTCGGGATGAACGGCAAACAGTGCGCCGGGATGCTTGCTTTTTTCGTTTATCACGTCGGCGGCCGTAATGGAATTATGAACAGGACAGCAGCCGTCGAAAAAGGCAAAGTTTTTGCCCTTCACCTTCATTTGAACATACCTCCCCAAATTTGTATCGGGAATAAACAGTATATTTTCAGCGTCCATTCTTTCAATTATGCGCACAGCGCTGGATGACGTCACACATACATCCGACACCGCCTTTAACTCGGCCGTGGTGTTGATGTAAGCGCAGACAGTGTAGTCAGGATGCTCCTTCTTAAAATCGACAACCTGCCGCGGCTCTATCTGCAGCGCCATAGGACATGTAGCGCCCTCAGCCGAGAGCAGCACTTTCTTCTCCGGTGATAAAATTTTAACGGTTTCCGCCATAAAGCGCACGCCGCACATCAATACCGTTTCACAGTCGAGCTTCTGCGCCGCTTTTGCCAGCATATACGAATCTCCCGTTACGTCGGCTAAATCTATAATGTCCGGCGACTGATATGTATGCGCAAGTATTTTTATATTTTTTTCATTCTTCTCCTGCTTTATAAGCTCTATAAGCTTTTGCTTTTCCATAAAAAACCCCAATTTCTTTTTACATAATTTTATCATATTTCCGTCCAAAACCTTAGACTAATTTTTCATAAGAATTAATATGATTACCGCTCTTTTTTTATTTAATTTATTTATATAATCGTAAAAGCTTTGCCGCGCAGGACTTACGGCAATTAAAGCCTTGCAATCTTATACTGCACGCGGTAAAGATAGCATCGGCGGCAAAAGCCAAAAAATTTATTGCATAGACTTTTCATATCGATTAAGAGACGGTAATATTGCATTTTTATGCCGGTATAATTCTAAGCAATTGTCTTACAGATGATTTATATCGTCAAAAATGAAAATATAAGGTCGTTTAGAAAGTCTTGCGGCATTTATCATTTTTATTAATTTATAAACCGACAAAATAAACATCA
>USGR01000205.1 GCA_900554165.1 uncultured Oscillospiraceae bacterium
GAAAAATATACTCCGCCAGACGCTTAAATTAACAGATAGAAGCAGGGAAGACGACGCTGAGCATTCTTGGCATTTCGCGCTTATGGCATTTGTCCTTAGCGAATATGCGTCAGAAAGCGTTGATATAAACAGGGTTATAAAAATGGCGTTAGTACACGATTTAGTGGAAATTTATGCCGGGGATACATATGCTTATGATATTGAGAATAATAAGAGCAAAGCCGAGCGCGAAAAAGCGTCGGCCGATAAATTGTTTTCAATATTGCCGGAGGAGCAGGGCAAAGAGATAAGGAACCTATGGGAGGAATTTGACGCCGAACAGACGCCCGACGCCTGCTTTGCGGCAGCGATAGACCGCCTGCAGCCGATGCTGAATAATTATTATACCGACGGCCAGAGCTGGAAAAATCATAAGGTAGCGAGCGCATCTGTTTATAAGCGTATGGAGCCTATACGCCGTGCATCTGAAGAGCTTTGGCAGTTTGCAGCAAGCCTTGTAGATGATGCGGTAAAGAAGGAATGGCTGATAGACAGCAGCAAAGAGCTGTAAATATACATTAATATATTAACAGATTTTTGGTATATGTCCGGCTGTCTTGTTAAAATGGTATTATTAAAATTTTGTGCTATGTTCGACTATTGCAATATATTTTGAATATTTAAAAATTACGCGGCGCTATTTTAAATCTATGCAGATATTTATATATCAGGCGGATTAAATGCCGGCGGATGGCAAAATTTGCAGCATATCGTTTTGCCTATTAGATGAAAGCTTATCATAAACTATTAATGTCCGCATTTAATTTGCTGTATTTAATTTTATATTACGCTGCAATTTTAGCTTTGTATGCCGCATTGATTATTATATCTGCCATTAATCTGTTGCGCAAAATTATAGCCGCCATTTTGCATACATGTTGACAATAAAAATGCCGATATGCCGAGAGCAAAAAATATTTGTAAAATTACGCTGCGTAATATATTGCTTGTTACGCAGCGTAATGCTTTATAATCCCGGGTGAAAGGAGTGAAAATCCATGCAAAGCTATACTACAGGTGAAATGGCGAAGCTGTGCGGAATATCTGTCAGGACAGTTCAATTTTACGATGCCAAGGGGCTGCTTAAGCCGTCGCAGCTGACAGAGGGCGGACGCAGAATTTATACAGAAGATGACTTGGCGGGCATGCGTATTATATGCACACTCAAATCATTGGGGCTTTCTTTAAGCTCTATTAAGGACATCATGCACAGCGGCCGGCCGATAGATACGCTGTCGCAATTGCTAAAAGAGCGGCAAAAACAGCTTGAGAGCGAGGCGGAAAACATCCGCAATAGTCGAGAGATAATTGATAATATATTGTCCCAAATCAATGCTTCAAAAGCTATTTCGCTTGAATATATTATAGGCATGGAGCAGAGAATGAAAGAAAAGAAGAAAATGTCAAGCATGTATATAAAAATGTCGGCCTTAGCCGCGGTTATGTCGGTTTTAGAGGTCACCGCAATAGTTATATGGGCCGTAAGCGGCCTGTGGTGGGTATTTGCCGTCACTATACCTATTGTAATTGTATTAACCATATTGCTTATTAACATATACTATAAAAACGCACGGTATATATGCCCTGAATGTCAGTCAAAATTTAAGCCTAAGTTTTCAGAATTTTTATTCGCAAATCATACGCTAAAAATGCGGAAGCTCACCTGTACAAAATGCCGTCAAAAGAATTGGTGCATAGAAAGCTGTGATGAGTAAATAATTCATAATTTAATATAACATATAGCAGCTATATAAAATATAAACCAGTCCAATTTAAGCAATAAAACTACAAAGATATTCATCAGCTGTGCCGCACAACTTGCAAAACATTCCAAATTGCTGCATATGAACACATATGATATATCTGCACACGCCTCTATAATAGGTATATTTAAAGCTGCTTGATAAAGTATCATTGCCGGAGCAAAACTGCATTGATAAGCAATGAGAGCTTAATATAAAATGCAAACAGAGTTAATAAAACAACGCCGCTTTAATATAAGCTTGAAGCGTATAAAAATTAGTAAAGGCCACCGCTTTAGCGGTGGCCTTTAGATACATCATTTTATCAGGAATATTTTTTTATTATTTTTTCTATACTTTCGTCCGGTATCATGCCGATAGGCACGGCCGGCCGCGGCTCATAGTCATATTCGGCCAAAGCCTTTTCAAACCATGCGACGTCGTGCCACTTGCCGCATTTATATCCGGTGCTTTGGTAAATTCCTATCTGCCGAAATCCTAAAGATTTATGCAGTCCTTCGCTTTTTACATTGGGCAGAGTTATTCCGGCATATACCGTCTTTATGCCCTGAAGCTTCAATATCTCCATTAAAATTAAATAAAGCTTTTTTCCAATCCCAATTGATGTAAAATCACTGTCAATATAAACCGACAGCTCAGCATTCCAATTATATGCCTGACGTTCCATTTGCCGGTGTGCATAGGCATACCCTATTATTTTATCTGCCTTTTCACAAACTAAATAAGGATAAAAGCTTGTGATTTCTCTTATACGCTCTGAAAAGGCGGCTGTACAGGGCAGCGTGCACTCAAAGGTTATGGGAGTATTTATATATTCGGAATATATCTTCAGCAGACTGCTGCTGTCTTTTGGGGTTGCAAGACGTATTTTCACCTTTATATTCCCCCAAGTTTAAATGTGTTTTTAATGTATATCTGCAATCCGGTCTTGATAGTTGCCGAGCACTTTGAAATCCTGCATTTCGTTTTTCAGGGCAGAAAGCAGCCGCCATGTCTCCTCGCGGTTTATATTTCCGGTAAAGTCAAGATAAAACGTATATTCAAATTTGCCGGAATGCTTGGGCCGCGACTCTATTTTTGTGAGATTAAGCCCCAGCGCCGCAAATCTTGCAAGAGTGCGATAAAGCGTACCCGGCCGGTGGTCGAGCGAGAATACGATGCTTATCTTATCGGCGTCGGCAGATGATGAAAGCCGGCGCGACAGCGCGACAAACCGAGTGGAATTATTCGAAGTGTTCTGT
>USGR01000206.1 GCA_900554165.1 uncultured Oscillospiraceae bacterium
CTTAACAGCAGCCCCCAAATGCTGAGCTGGCTTACCGATATATGAATAACCGTCCCATCAGCCGCCATTCGCGCACGACAGATAATCTTACTCATATAGCTGTCAGCATTATATATATATTCGCTGTCTCCCGTTTCTCTCGCCTGATTTATGTCATCATATAATGAATAGTCAGCCGTTTCTGCACCTTGACTGTCATACAACACTTCATTGTCCGACGATATAATTAGTACACGATAATCTTCTGAAGAAAAATTTGGCCGGCTTTCGGCTTCAGACGGCGTAAAATCATAAGTAAGAATATCGAGCTGTGCCGAAAGTTGACGTTTAGCAGAATTTTCATAGCTGAAGCTTAATACCGCGCAAATAACAACAGAGCATACTATTATAAGCATTGCAGATATTGAGAAGCACGGCCAAAAAATCTTTTTTCTCATGAATCAGCCTCTATGCGGTAACCTACTCCGCGCACCGTTTCTATAATGTCAGCGCCTTTGCCAAGCTTTTGGCGCAGATTTTTAATGTGCATGTCTACTGTACGCGTCTCACCGAAATAGTCGACGCCCCACACGTCGGTCAGCAGCTTGTCCCGATTGAACACCATGCCCTTATGCTCCATCATAACCCGCAGAAGCTCAAATTCTTTTAATGTGAGTATTACCCGCTCATTATCTACCATTACAGTGTGCTCATCAAGATTAAGCACAATCTTACCCGCTCTTAGTATATTGCTTTCTTTTGGCGGAGCAGTGCGGCGCAGCACAGCGCGTACTCTTGAAACCATTTCCATCATTCCAAAAGGCTTTACAAGATAGTCGTCGGCTCCTATGTCAAGTGCCTGAATCTTGTCATATTCCGTTCCCTTCGCCGTAGCCATTATGACTGGAATGGATGCCGTCGCACGCGACGCGCGCAGCCTTTTTAAAATAGATACGCCATCTTCGCCCGGCAGCATAACGTCAAGAATAATTAGCTCCGGTATCTGTTTTGACAAAGCTTCAAAAAAGGTTTTCCCATCTGAAAAGCCCTCAGCCTCAAAGCCGGTGGAATGAAGCGTATATATTTCTATTTCGCGTATGCTCGCGTCATCTTCAACGCAGTATATCATAGTTCACGTTCTCCTTTATGGATGCCGGTAATTGAAAATATTACCCATTCTCCGACGTTTACGGCGTGGTCGCCTATGCGCTCAAAATATTTGGCTATCATAAGCAAATCCATAGCATATTCTCCGTCCTCCGGATGTTTATTAATCATAGTTGTAAGCTGATCCTTTACATTTATGAATATCTCATCAACTACGTCGTCATGCGCAATTACCGCCGCCGCCATTTCCTCGTCTTTACGCACAAATGCATCGATGCTCTCTGTTACCATTTTCCGTGTAGCTATCGCCATATCGCCTATCTGCTTTATTTCATCGATTTTGCGTCCGCCAAGATATTCTATCAGCTCTGCTATATCGCGCGACTGGTCGCCTATTCTTTCCAAATCGGTAATCATTTTCAGCGCCGCAGAAATCTGACGTAAATCACTCGCCACCGGCTGCTGCTGCAATATGAGCTTTAAGCAGAAATTTTCAATGTCTCTTTCTTTGCTGTCAATCTCTCTTTCAATATCTGTGAGCTTTCGTGCAAGCTCTACATTGCCCTCTATAAGCGCTTGGGCTGTTGTCGCTATAGCCTCTTCGCACAGTGAGCCCATTTTTATAAGCTCTGTATTCAAATCATTCAGCTGTCTGTCAAATTTATTCCTCATAATTATCCAAACCTTCCTGTTATGTAATCCTCCGTGCGTTTATCAGTTGGGTGTGAAAATAGCCGCTCGGTATCGTCATGCTCTACAAGCTCGCCAAGCAAGAAAAATGCAGTACTGTCAGATATTCTTGCCGCCTGCTGCATGTTATGCGTTACCATTACAATAGTATAGTGCTTTTTAAGCTCTATAGCCAGGTCCTCAACCTTAGAGGTTGATATCGGGTCAAGTGCGCTGGTAGGCTCGTCCATAAGAAGGACTTTAGGTTCCACCGCCAGTGCGCGCGCTATGCAAAGCCTTTGCTGCTGTCCGCCGGAAAGTCCTAATGCAGATTTCTTAAGCCTGTCCTTTACTTCGTCCCAAATGGCGGCGCTTATCAGCGATTTCTCAACAATATCGTCGAGCTTTGCCTTATTCTTTATTCCGTGAGTTCTCGGCCCATACGCAACATTGTCGTATATACTCATAGGAAATGGGTTCGGCTTTTGGAAAACCATTCCCACATCACGGCGCAGACTATTAACATCAATATCCGATGAAAATATATCCATGCCCTTATATAAAACTTTGCCGGTTATTTTAACTTCCGGAATAAGGTCGTTCATACGGTTGAGCGTCTTTAAAAATGTAGATTTTCCGCAGCCGGACGGTCCTATAAGAGCTGTTATGCTTCTCTCTGGAATTTTTATATTTATATTTTTAAGGGCCTGTGTTTCGCCATACCATAAGCATAAATCTCTCGCCTGAATAATATTCATTGCTCCACTCTCCGTTTAAATAATTTTCCTACCAGCGATGCGCTGAAGTTTATTATAAGTGCAAGTATCATAAGTATTGCCGCTATGGCAAATGCAACCTCAAACTCGCCCTGCTCTTTCGCATATACGTAAAGCGCAACCGTAAGACTCGCGCCCGGCTCAATCAGTCCTTCAATGGGGCCGTAAAGCGTATGCGCAAATCCGGCCGTGAAAAGCAGCGCCGCCGACTCGCCCAAAATACGGCCTATGGAGAGTATGCAGCCCGTTATTATGCCGTCTATTGAGCTTGGCAGCACCACTGTGCGTATAACCCTCCACTTTCCGGCGCCCAACGCAAATGCGCCTTCGCGGTAGCTTTGCGGCACCGTTTTAAGGCTTTCCTGCGTCGTCCTTATTATTGTCGGAAGATTCATTATAACAAGCGTCAGCGCACCCGCTATAATTGACGTCCCAAAGCCAAAGAACTGACAGAATATGAGCATACCGACAAG
>USGR01000207.1 GCA_900554165.1 uncultured Oscillospiraceae bacterium
TTGCCCGACTGGCTGTTTATGCGTATAATCGGCTCATATTCACGCCCAACGTCGGCAGGGTCTATCGGCAGATACGGCACCTCCCAGTAGTCAGAGTCCGTCTCTCTCATATACTGTACACCTTTGTTTATTGCATCCTGATGAGAGCCGGAAAACGCCGTAAATACAAGCTTGCCTGCATATGGATGACGCTCGTGTACCTTCATAGAGGTGGCGTCCTCATATATCTTTTTTACATGGTTTATATTGCTGAAGTCGAGGTGCGGGTCCACGCCCTGACTGTACATATTGAGCGCCAGTGTAACAATATCGACATTTCCGGTTCTCTCGCCGTTGCCGAATAAAGTGCCCTCAATTCTGTCGGCGCCGGCCAGCAGCGACAGCTCCGCTGTTGCAATGCCGGTACCGCGGTCGTTATGCGGATGAATACTGATTATCGCCGAGTCCCTGTGCTTTAAATTGTCGCAGAAGTACTCTATCATGTCGGCAAATCTGTTTGGAGTACAGCACTCAACCGTGCTTGGCAGATTGAGTATTATTTTATTATCCGGCGTAGCGCCTATCTCTTCAATAACCCTGTCGCATATTTCCACCGCATAATCGCACTCTGTGCCGGAAAAGCTCTCGGGCGAATATTCATATCTGATGTTTGTGTCGCCCACCTCAGACTCCATCTGCTTTATGAGACGAGCAGCGTCAACGGCTATCTGCGTTATGCCCGCCTTGTCCTTGTGGAATACCACCTTGCGCTGCAGTGCCGATGTGGAATTGTAGAAATGCAGTATTACGTTTTTGGCGCCCTTTATAGCCTCGAAAGTACGCTTGATAAGATGTTCGCGGCACTGCACCAGAACCTGTATTGTCACGTCGTCGGGTATGTGTCCGCCTTCAATCAGCTCTCTTAAAATTTCATATTCTGTATTTGACGCCGACGGAAAGCCTACCTCTATTTCTTTAAATCCGACATCTACAAGCAGCTTGAAAAACTCCACCTTTTGCTCAAGATTCATCGGGTTGACAAGCGCTTGGTTTCCGTCTCTCAAATCGACGCTGCACCAAATAGGTGCTTTTGTTATCACATTATCAGGCCACTTGCGGTTTTTAATGTCCACATTTTTAAATGGAATATATTTCTCAAATCCATTCTTCATTTATATACACCTCGCTTAAAGATTTTTGACTTTTATAGTTAACGCCGCTATGCGGCAAATATCAAATGAATAAATTGTACTATCATCCGCTTTGTATGCCTTAAAGGCCTGTGCCTGTGCAAAGTATTTTGATGTAAATTTCTAAAATTTTGCCGATAATGCTCTGACTCTTTTTTGGGGTTCTTTACATTTGCATCGGCATTAATCGCTTATATAAAAGCAAAACGCCCCTTGCTGATAGACAGCAAGGGGCGAGAATAAACATCACGCGGTACCACCCTATTTTGACCGAATAATCCGGCCCTCTGCGACCTCCGACAAGGCCCGGCGTATAACGCCGCCACACGTATTGCCCTACATTGTCAGGCAATATACTCAGGAGTGAGCTATACATATCCGCCCCTGTACCGGCTCGCACCAGCCGCCGGCTCTCTTAAACACCAAGCAAGATATCTTTTCTCCGTCAACGTATATAAAATTATATTTAATATATATTATATCTGCCTGTTTATGATTTGTCAACACCCTTTTACAATATTAATCCGCACCGTCCAGATTTTCTCATTAAATATTGCTGTATATCATATTCGGAAATTCAGTTCTGCGGCATACCGTTGAAAATGTATTTCATTGTACTAAATCGCCGCTAAGCAAGGATATTTAGTCGTGCCGGCTGCCTGATATGCCCTGCCTGATTTATTCAAGCTCTTCAGATATTTTAATTGCCGCCCGGTAAATATCGCCCTTTTTAATTCCGGTATCCGCTGAAACCCGCTTTGCAGCTTCGCTTGCTGATACTCCCTCAGATATAAGCTTTGCCGCTTTAGCCGCCGCGTCTTCAATGGTTAATTCCGGCACAGCTTCATTTTTATTTCCATCTACAATAACAACTATTTCGCCCTTAGGAGGAATTTCACCATATCTTTCCACTGCAGAACTCAGCGTAGTGCGTATAGCTTCCTCATATATTTTGGTTATCTCTCTTACTATGCATATCTTCCGGTCGCCAAAAATTTCGAGCATGTCTTTAAGTGTACCGGACAGTTTATGCGGCGCCTCATAAAACACAAGGGTGTGAGGAAATGCCTTTATCTCGTTTAATCTTGCAAGCTTATTTTTACGGTTTACCGGCAAAAATCCCTCAAAAACAAATCTTCCGGTATACATGCCCGACACCGACAGCGCAGCAGTCAGCGCGCTTGGCCCCGGAACGCTTACAACGTCTATTTCATTTTCCGCACACAGCGAAACCAGCTCAACGCCCGGGTCGCTTATGCACGGCATACCGGCGTCACTGACAATGGCACAGCTTTCTCCTAACATAAGCCTTTCAATAATCTGCTCGCCCCTGCCGTCTTTATTATAACCGTTGTAGCTTATCATCGGCTTTTTTATATCCAGCGCGTTTAAAAGCTTGGAGGTAACGCGCGTATCTTCAGCGACTATAAAATCAACGCCGGATAAAGTATCCGCCATGCGCTCCGACATGTCGCCCAAATTTCCTATAGGAGTTCCCACCACATATAACTTTCCAGCCAAAGTCAACTCTCCCTCATAAATCATCAAAGTCAAGGCCATATACCAGCGGCGGCCTGCGCAAGCTTTTAAATCTATACTGCCAACCAGCCGCTCAATGAGCAATAAACAGCCGTTCCTTTTTTAACGCCGCTGCACATATACTAATCAAACAGCTCAGTCATCTATACGATTAACATTAATCGGCCATTTTCTGTGCTTTTTGCAAAGTCTGATTTTCGTTTAAAAATCTATCGCCAAAGCTGTTTCTGTAATCCATTGCTAAGGCCGTAGTATTTTCGCTTAATCAGATAATAAAATAC
>USGR01000208.1 GCA_900554165.1 uncultured Oscillospiraceae bacterium
TTATGAGATGCAAACATCGCAGCCTCCCATACCTGGCCCTCTTCTATCTCACCGTCGCCAAGCAGAGTGTATACTCTATATCCATCGCCCGAAGCCTTTGCCGACAGCGCCATGCCGGCTGCCGCAGATATTCCCTGTCCCAAAGAACCAGTAGACATATCTATGCCGGGAATTTTGTTCATATCAGGGTGGCCCTGAAGCATGCCGCCTATTTTACGCAGATTTTTTATCTCGCCAAAGTCGAAAAAGCCCTTCAGTGCCAAAACGGAATAAAGCGCCGGTGCACAGTGTCCCTTCGATAGTACAAAACGGTCGCGGTCGGCCTTTTTCGGATTTTTGGGGTCGACGTTCATTTCGCAGAAGTACAGATATGTTATAATATCCGCCGCCGACAGAGAACCGCCCGGGTGTCCCGACTTTGCCTCCGTCGTGCCTTCGATAACGCCCATTCTGACTTTACATGCTGTCTTAAGCAGCATATTCTTTTGTGCCTGCTCCATTATTCATCCTCCAAATTTTTATATAAAGGGCAACGCCCCGTAGTTTAGACTGCCTAAAATACACAATAATCCAATACCGATATATCAGCCGAAAAAATAAAATCCGCCATATAACACCTTTGCATCAGAGCAAAAGATACCGCTCACTTATTTATATCGTCCAAAATATGCTCTATGTAATCCGCTACGGCGCCCTCTTCCACAGGGCGCGCTATATATTCGCACATTGCCCTTATATCGTCGGGAGCCCCCGCCGGCGCCGCTGTATGCGCCGCCGCCTTAAGCATGCCGACGTCATTGTAATAATCCCCTATAGCATATACATTTTCCGGCTTTACGCCAAGATATTTTATAAGCTCCGGCAGCGCCGTACCCTTATTTACACCGTGACTTAATATTTCAAAATACGGTATACCCGAACGGACAAAATCCAGCTCCGGCGCGTCCAAATTTGCAGCATACCGTTCCAATTCAGGCATTACATCAGGCGGCGCCGTGAGCAGCACCTTAAGCCAGTTTATATTCGCAATTTCATCTATACTTGGTGTTATAAAATCAAGATTTTCCTGCTCCACATGCCGCTTCGTAAGGTCCGTATATCTTATCATATATATGTCGTCTTCAGTAAATATCTCTATCCCGGCCTCATCGAACCTGTCGTATATAGACTGAACAATGCCGACAACCGTCTGAGGCATCTTTTTGGTCATTATAAATCTGCTCTTTGAATAATCATAAAGCGCGGCGCCGTTAAATGTTATAACCGGAACGTTTATTTCAATTTTTTCCGCATACTGCATCGTCGCCTTGTGTGACCGCCCCGTCGCTATTGTAAAATAATGTCCCGCCGCCTTAAGCTTTGCCACCGCTTCAGCATTTATCGCCGGCATGCCCATCTTCGGCGTTACCAGCGTGCCGTCTATATCAGAAATAAGCAGGATCTTCTCCTTCGACATATACCCTCCGCAAACTCTTCAGAAAATTTGTGAAATATTCGGGAAGCGCTGTCTCAAATTCCATGTACTCCCCGCTTATAGGATGTATAAAACCAATTTTTTTAGCATGAAGACATTGATAATCAAGCCCGGCTATTTTCCTCTTCGAATATACCGGGTCGCCCGCCACCGGATGTCCTATATACGCCATATGCACACGGATTTGATGCGTCCGCCCCGTTTCCAGCCTTAGCCGCATATGTGTATATCCGTCATAATAATTCAACACTTTATAATGCGTGACAGCCGGCTTGGAATTTGTATCAGTTACCGCCATCTGCTTACGCTTTGTCTTATGCCGGCCAATGGGCGCATTAACAGTGCCGGATGTGTTCTTAACATGTCCTAACACCACGGCTTCATACTCTCTTGTAAAGCTGTGCGCCTTTATCTGCTCGGCAAGGCCTCTGTGCGCTTCGTCGGTCTTTGCAACCATGAGCAGTCCGCTCGTTCCCTTGTCAATGCGATGCACTATGCCGGGACGCTGAACGCCGTTGATACCAGACAAAGAATCGCCGCAATGGTAAAGCAGTGCGTTTACCAGCGTTCCGGAGGTATTCCCCGACGCCGGATGCACTACCATTCCCTGCGGTTTATTCACTACAATCACTGCGCTGTCCTCATAAACTATGTCAAGCGGAATGTTTTCCGGCTCAGCCTCAAGCGACACCGGCTCGGGCAGTGTGATTTCAATATAATCTCCTGGATTTATTACAGCGCTGCGTACTACCTGCCCGCCGTTTATCGTCACATACCCATCATCTATGAGCTTTGCTATGTAGCTGCGCGACATGTCCGGCAGCCTGCTTGCTAAAGCCTTGTCCACACGGACAGCATCAGACTCTTCTGCTGTAATGCCGATAATTCGCATATCTTCCATCATTACTCAGCCTTATTTTTCTTTACCGACGATTCTGATATGTCGATTATAAAATAAAACATAGCGCAGATTACGCCAATAACAACAAAACAGTCTGCTATATTAAATATGAAAAAATTATCTAAAAAGCCAAGCTTTATATCAATAAAGTCTATGACATAGCCTCTGAAAACACGGTCAAGCATGTTGCCTATGCCGCCCGCCATTACCAGCGTCATCGCGCACAGCATGAGCTTTGACTTCATTTTGCCAGATAATATTATAAAAAAGCAGGCAAGCACTACTATTGCCGTAACTGTCATAAAAATCCATCTGTGATCTGATAAAATTCCTCCAACCGCGCCAGTGTTCTGAACATAGGTAAAGTCCAAAATTCCTTCAATTGCAGTCTGAGATTCGTGCAGCTGAAAATTGCTTATTATATAAAATTTAGTAAGTTGGTCCAGCAGCACAAAAAAGGCCGCAACAGCCAACGGAACAATCCGCACTGTAATTTTTTCTCTCATATATATTTCCTATTTTCTGTGTTTAAAAAATCCGAAACCGGCCTTTTCGTCTTCATTCTCATCGTC
>USGR01000209.1 GCA_900554165.1 uncultured Oscillospiraceae bacterium
ACTTAATATGTTACTATAAAAATAATATAGGCGTTTAATTAAACTTTAATAACAAGGTATTAGTCTAAATTTGCTGTGCCTTTATTTGATAAAATTTAGTGTGAGGGGTAAAAGAATGGCTGAATATTCGGAAAAGAATGCAGATATATCAAACCAAAAGACAAAAATATCTAAGCGAATTTTAATTATAATATATCTTTGTATATGGGCGCTGCCGATTGCCGTGTTTTGGATTGTTGGTCGGATAGATGCCTTAGCGTATGCAGTTGTCGTCTTTTATTTTGTTTTGCCTTTGGCCACCATAATTGCATCAATTTTTATTGGAAAAGACGAGGAATGGAGAGATATAAGATGGATTATGCTTCTTTCCTTTGGATTAATGTATATGTTATCATACTATTTAACTTTTTCATTGGCAAATATGCTAGCATTTCATAAGCTGAATGCACTCTCTATCGAATTTATGCTGCCTGGAATTCTGCTTTCTGCCTTAGGAATGTGCATAGGAACAGTGATAAGGATAATTTTAAAAAAGAAAAACAACTATAGAAAAAGAGAAAAATCAGAGACAAAGTAAAAATATAGCAAAAGTTAGTTTAGGCACGCCAAAAGTTAAATAACGGTATTTAAAAAAATGAGTACTGTAGTATAATCAACGTAAATATGAACATCGGAGGTGCTGAAATTGTCAAAAATAAAAATAGGTGTAATAGGCTGTGGTTCAATAGCCAACAGCGCGCATATACCGGCGTATGTAAAAAATGAGGATGCAGAGATAAAGTATTTTTGCGATATCAAGCTTGATAGGGCGGAAAAGGCAGTAAAGGATTATAACTGCGGTACAGCGGTTGAGGATTATCATGTTGTTATAAATGATCCGGAAATCGATGCGGTATCTGTCTGCACACCAAACAACATGCACAGCATAATATCAATAGATGCAATGAGGGCTGGAAAGCATGTACTTTGCGAGAAACCGACGGCAAGAGTATTAAGCGAAGCGCTTGAGATGCAGAAAGTTGCTCATGAAACTGGCAAAATACTTAATATAGGTGTTGTAAATCGCTTCAGCAAGAGCGTAAATATGATAAAGGACATGATAACAAACGGCGATCTTGGCGATATATATCATGTATATATAGCGTTCCGCGCGCAGCGTTCCATTCCTGGACTCGGTGGTGCGTTTACAACTAAGTCCATATCTGGCGGCGGTGTTCTTATAGACTGGGGCGTACATTATATAGATATAGCAATGTATTGCTTGGGCGATCCTGAGCCGAAAGCTGTAAGCGGCAAGGCGTACTGCGCGCTTGGCAAGGACATAGAAGGCTATACATATGTAAATATGTGGGCCGGTCCTCCGGTATTAGACGGCACAGGCGTTTATGATGTTGATGATTTTGTAACGGCACTGGTAAGGACCGAGAACACGACAATATCATTAAACGGCGCATGGGCTCAGAATATTGGTGAAGGTGAATCCTATATAGACTTTATAGGCACAAAGGCCGGCGTGCGCTTAAATTACGGCGGATATTTCACAAAATATTCGACGGAGAACGGCGCTCTTACAGAGATGAAGCCGCAGTACCAGGCGGAGAATATATTTGAAAATGAAATAAACGCCTTTGTAAAGTGCATACAGACAGGCGAGCACATACAGTCATATATAGATTCTGCAATAATAACAGCGAAGCTCATGCAGGCAATATATGATTCCTCTGATAGGAACGAGGAAGTAAAGCTGTAGAGCAATGTGGGTTAACGGCAGGCGGCCATAATATAATATGGCCGCTTTAAAATGAGAGGCATTTGCGTTAAGCTATAATGCGAACGGAGGGTAATATGGTGAAAAAGGTAGGCTTTATTGATTATTATCTTGACGAATGGCATGCAAACCATTATCCGGAATGGCTTAAGGAATATTCTGACGGCCGTTATGAGGTTACATATGCTTATGGTGAAATTGACAGCCCACTCGGCGGCATAAGCAACGAGGAATGGGCAAAGAAAAACGGCGTGACGCTCTGCCAAACTATCGATGAAGTGGTAGAGAAGAGCGACGTCCTTATTGTGCTGTCGCCGGATAATCCGGAGCAGCATGAGCATTTATGTGAAAAGCCGCTTATGTCCGGCAAGCTCACATATGTTGACAAGACATTTGCGCCGGATGCCGATACAGCTCGCCGCATATTTAAAATAGCGGAAAAGGGCGGGACAAAGCTGTTTTCAACATCTGCATTAAGATATGCAACAGAAATACAGGAGATGAAAAAGGGCGAGGCAATATATGTGTCAAGCATAGGCCCCGGCGTTGAGGAAAATTATTTTATACATCAGTTTGAGCCGATTGTATATTTAATGGGCCCGGATGTAAAGCGCATAATGTATACCGGCTCAATAAATTCAATGTCATTTACGCTTGAATTTTCCGACGGCCGGCGCGCGTATATGAACATGCCGAGGACTTGGGGCGCTCCGCAGATGTTAGCTGTGAAGTACAACGACAGCTTTGTGATGCAGAAGCTTGAGTCTGACTCGTTTAGGAACTTTATGCATGCGATGGTAAAATTCTTTGACGACGGTGAAGTGCCGGTAGACCCGCAGGAAACAATCACGCTTATGGCGATAATCGGTGCAGCAAGCGAAGCGATAAAGAAGCCGGACGAGTGGATAAATCTATAAGCGGATTGTACTATTATATATTGCCGGCTTAGCCGGTAAGCGGCATATTAATTATATTTTACATTAATTAGATTGTAATAATACAAATAAACACACAAGGCTTAATTAATCCTGATAAGATTAAGGAGGGAGAAGTATGGGTATATTTAAAATAGGAGTAATATCCGACTGGTTTCATTTAGGCTTTAAAGGCGGCATAGAAAAAGCGGCGGAGATAGGTGCCGAGGCGGTGCAGCTCTATGCTGTAAGCGG
>USGR01000210.1 GCA_900554165.1 uncultured Oscillospiraceae bacterium
TACTTACATTGATTAAACATTAAAATCAGCCGTTTAGTAAAACTAAACGGCTTTAAATTTATAAAATATAATTTTTTATTTTCTTATTTTTTACCGGCTTTTAAAGCGTCTGCCGCTACGCCATAAAATATGGGCTGAACACCATTCTTGCTGGGACCATGCATTCAGTGCTTTTGCCAAAATTATAATCGAAAATAAATATACAGCATTACATGATTGACTATCATGCACCGGCGCCATAATTAATAAGCTTTTGTACGCCGAAAGATTTTAAAATTTATTATTCGTATTTCTATGCTGTATATTAAATCATTTTACTTTTGCCGGCATAACTTTGTATACCGCACGGCAGCATATAGTTCTATGCTTTTTTCAGCTCTCTCAGCTTTTTGATGCTCGGCAGGCACCGAAATACGTACAAAAAGCCCATATATGCCAACGTCGCGACGGCAGCGCCTGCAAACAGGATTATTAAAACAGGCATATTTAAAAAATTGTTTATTGCATCTACTCCGAATTTTGCTATCAGGCAGGATATTATTATGCCTATACATGGCTTTATAAATATTCTGCTCCATTTAAGCTTTACGCCCGTTACTTTTATCATTCTTACCATATTGAGTATGGATGTAAAGCAGTTGCTTACTATCATTACAAACAGAAAGCCCTTTATTCCGGTAAAGGGAAGCAGCAGCAGTATCAGCGCAATTCTTATGCAGGAATCGATAACGCTGTATTTAAGGGTGCTTACCTGCTGGCCAAGCCCTTTTAGTATTCCGTCGACAATGCTTTCTATGTACATAAACGGTATCAGCGGAGAGAGCACCTTTATGTAAAAGCCCACCTCGCTGCTGCTGTATATTATCTGGCCAAGCTCATCGGCAAAAACGGTAAACAGTCCGCTTATCAGTATTGATATTGTTAGGCACAAATGCATTGACTGATTTATAATACGCTCAAGCCGTTTATGCTGCTTTAAGGATTTGGACTCGGTAATCTCCGGCATAAGCAGGGTTGAAAAGGCGCTTAGAAGAGATGATGGAAAAAATATAAGCGGCAGCGCCATGCCCTTAATCGCGCCAAACTGTGACAGCGACTCCTCACGCGAGGAGTTGTATTTTGTCAGGTTATTAGGCACAATTATATTCTCTACCGTGCGTAGCGATGAGTTAAGTATAGCTCCGCCGGATATCGGCAGCGCTATGCCAAAAAAGCGCGAAAGTAGCTTCCCTCCTCCCGCGCCGTCTCCGCATGACGCAGACATTTTCCGCTTATCTGCCATATACCCTATCCACAAATAGAGGCATGACAGGCATTCTGATATTGTGTCGCCTATCATTATGGCGGCGCAGGCAGCGGCGATGCCGTACTGCGAAAACTTCATGAGCAGTACAAACACGATACCCACTCTTATAATCTGCTCAAAAATCTGTGAGCCTGAAGAGACCGATACGCGCCGACGCGCCGTAAAATAGCCCTTAAAGCAGGCGGCGGCCGACATAAACGGCAAGCTGGGAGATAATATTTTCAGCGAAAGCGACGCCCTTTCATCCTGTATCCAGTAAACACTTATTACGTCTGAGAGCAAATATAAAAGCGCTCCTGATACAAGGCCCACTATGACGCTTATTGCTGTTATTTTCCTCATAAGGGCGTTTACGGTTTTTTTACTTCCGGTATTCATCTCCTCTACAACCATGCGCGTTACCGCTATTGTAAAGCCGGATGTAGCAATAGTTATAAGCAGAAAGTAAACCGATGTTATAAGCTGATATAGACCCATGCCCTCGCTGCCTACGACGTTTGAAATATAAACGCGGAAAACCATCCCTATTCCGCGAAGCAGTAATGTTGTTATCGTAATTATGGCGGCATTCTTTATAAATGTAAATTTCTTCAATCCAACACATCCCTTATATACAATAAGAAGACAGGCAATGCCCTTATACTATTTATATTTATGGGACGCGGGAAAATGCCGGAATTTATTATTAAATTCAAACTTATATTGTAATTTGCTATATGCCCAAATCTATTTTGCCATATGCAGATTAAAATTCTGATTATTCCTATGTTTACGTGCTGGATATAATATAAAGAATATAGCAGGTTCGACGGTTATATGATAAAATTTATTATAGATTATTAGCTCAAGGTGGCAAAAATGGAAAATTGGTTTACAACTGAAAAAATTGACGAAAACACATATGTTATAAGCGAATACAAGCATTGGGAAGAAACCCATGTGTATCTGCTCATAAGCAAAAGCGAGGGCCTGCTTATTGACAGCGGCATGGGAATAGGCAATATTTTAAATGAGGTCCGTAAAATAACCGATTTGAATATATCTGTAGTTGCTACACATGCTCATTGGGACCACATCGGCGGGCACGGACTGTTTGATAGCTTTTTTGTACACATGTCCGAAGAAAAATGGCTCAACGGCGCTTTTCCACTTCCTCTTAATTATATAAAATCATTAGTAGTTGAAAAGCCAAATGATATTCCCGCTGAGTTTGACATATCTCATTATGAAATATTCCAAGGTACGCCTACAAGAATTTTGGATGACGGAGACATTATAAATATTGGAAACAGAAAATTGGAAGTAATACATACCCCAGGGCATTCGCCGGGACATATGTGCTTTTATGAAAGAGAACGAGGATATCTTTTTACCGGAGACTTAATTTATAAAGGAAAAATGACTGCTTTTTTCCCCACATCAGACCCTATTCAGTATAAAAATTCCGTAGATAAAATAGCGTTAATTCCCGCTGAAAGAATATTTCCCGCACATCACAGTCTTGATATAAGCACTAACATTATAAAAAAGGTTCAACAGGCCTTTAAAAAAATAGAAAAGAGCGGCTTTCTTATGCATTGCGGAAAAACTTTTGATTTTGACGGCTTTCAGATTCAGCTTTAAATTACAC
>USGR01000211.1 GCA_900554165.1 uncultured Oscillospiraceae bacterium
ATATATATATATTACTTATCGGATTAACTCCGGTAAAGTCCTTTGTTTTTATCTTTCCTGTTTTCGTGTGTTTGTTGTACGAAATGTCCAGCTTCAAGCTGGTACCGTCAACAATCATCCGCCAGCTGCGCCATTTTGACAGTGGCGTCGCCCATGCGCCGCACGGCGTCGTCGGTACGCAGCAGATAACCCTGCTTTACAAGCCTGTCCGGCATATCGGAGGTGGGTACAAGCTGCATTATTTCAAGCAGGCGCTCCCTCTCTACCGTTGCGCGGCTTTTTGTGAGATATTCCACCATCTGCCGCTCCGTTTCACCGAGCTCAGACAGTTCGCTTTCCGGCCGTCCGGCAGAACGATAAGCTGTGACAATACGCATATTTATACCCGCCGGCAGCATAATCCTCAGCGCTTCAAAAAGCGTGCAGAAAGTATGCTCCTTCATCCATTCGGCTAGGCTGAGCATTTCTTTTGTAAGTATAGGCTTATCGTCCAGCACCGATATTATCGGCTTTATCTTTTCAACATCTGCGCTGTCGCCTACGCTTAATATTATACCCTGCCGACGCCTGTTGCCCTTGCCAAATGGAACCATTACACGGCATCCCACCAGCGCTTTCTCTTTTAACTCCGGCGGTATTATATAAGAATAGGGCTTGTCGTAGCTGAAAGCCGTATCTGATACCGCTACTGCGGCAATTGCGACTTTCTCCACAACAAACCCTCCAAATCTTATATTCAGCCGACAGCCGTTATCGGACATTGAGCAGCAAACAGCCCTAATAAATATTTGCGCCGCAAATAAACTTAATTACACATATATGCATCATAAATATTACTGCAATATTAGCCATGCCAAAATATAATCGCATGAGCGTAAAACAGATTTGCCGCGCAGCTTATGGCACTGCCGCTGTTTACATAAGCCCCATAGAATGAGCTAATTCATTTAGCGCCAGATTTACCGGCTTCTCATCAAGACTTATCTTGTTTTTCTCAGCCGTAGCAGATATTACGCGCGCACGATGCGCCACGTCAAGCACCAACTGATATTTGCTGTCATATGCTTCCAGCAGTTTGCCAATCGCAGGATTTAGCACTTTCAAGCACCTCTTTCACAAATTTCTCCATAGATTTATAGCTGAACCTGTCGGCGTTTATTATCGCCTCAAGATTATTCACCGCTTCTGTTATATTGTCGTTAACTATAATATAATCATATTCATTTGCACAGCCCATTTCGTCTATCGCCGCCTGCAGACGCCCGTTTATAGACTCAGCGCTCTCTGTGCTCCGTCCAGTCAGACGCTCTTTAAGGACCTGCATCGACGGCGGCATTATAAATACGCTGAGTACGCCGCTCATAGCCTCTCTCACCTTGCGCGCGCCGTTTACGTCTATCTCCAGCAGTACGTTGCGTCCACAGCTTATCCAGCGCTCAATCGGCTTTTTTGGCGTGCCGTAGTAATTGCCCAAATAAGTATTATACTCCAAAAACTCGCCGTTTAAAAGCATAGTTTCAAATTTTTCTTTTGATATAAAATCGTATTTTTCGCCGGGTATCTCGCCCTGACGCGGCGGACGAGTTATGCTCGAAATTGACAGGCATATATCCTTGCGACGGGACAGCAGCTCCCGCATAATAGTGTCTTTACCACAGCCGGACGGACCCGATAATATGAAAAGGCGGCCTTTATTATTCCCCATCATCTGCGTCATCTCCAAAATCACCGTCCGCCGTCACGCCGTTTATACGGCCCGCTACCGTTTCCGACTGTAAATATGTCAGTATTACATGGTCGGAATCTGTTATAACTACAGCGCGTGTGCGCCGACCCTGCGTTGCGTCTATCAGCCGGCCGTCTTCCTTTGCTTCCTGTATAAGTCGCTTTATCGGCGCTGATTCAGGCCCTACCACCGCTATTATACGGTTTTCCGACACCATGTTTCCAAATCCTATGTTAATAAGCCTCATTTTCTTCCTCTCCAGTATTTCCTACTGTATGTTTTGTACCTGCTCGCGAATTTTTTCTATCTCAGATTTTACGTCTACTACGCATTTTGTTATATCTATGTTCTGCGATTTTGAGCCGATAGTGTTTATCTCCCTGTTCATTTCCTGTACAATGAAATCCATTTTTCGGCCCACCGGCTCCTCCTGCTCAAGCATGCCCTTAAGCTGAGATATATGACTGCGCAGCCGAACCGTCTCTTCATCCACCGCTAAACGGTCGGCCATTACAGCGGTTTCTGTTATAAGGCGCTGCTCGTCTACCTTTGCATCGCCAAGCAATTCCTTCATTCGCTCTTCGAGGCGTTCGCGGTAATGCTTTACAGACTCAGGATACAGCACTTCAATTTTATCGACACAGCCGAGTATAAATTCGCACCGACCTGTTATGTCTTTATACATCTTCTCGCCTTCTATTAGGCGCATATCGTTTAGAGCCGCTGCCGCCTTATCCAACAACGGACAAAGCATGCTCCACATCTCGTCTTCGTCTATCTCGCTTTCCTTGAGGGAAATAACATCCGGCATGCGCGACAGCCACATTGCATTTACATCACCGGAAATTCCGTATTTGTCCGACATCTCATTTATGGCGCTGAGATATCCGCCGGCTAAGTCAAAATTGACCTCTACGTCTCCTGCAGCTTCGCCAATGCGCTCAATGTTTACAAATACATCCGTTTTGCCGCGCGCTATAAGCCCGGATAAATGCGACCGTATCTTGTCCTCTAAAAATGAAAAGGTGCGTCCTATCCTGCAGCTAAATTCAAAATATCTGTGGTTTACAGACTTTATTTCCAAAGAAATTTTATATTTATCATATAATGCTTCGGCCCTGCCGTAGCCCGTCATGCTTTTTATCATATTGCTCTCCGCATATCTGTTTTTATTAAGTATATATTTGCAATTTATGC
>USGR01000212.1 GCA_900554165.1 uncultured Oscillospiraceae bacterium
GTAAAGAACATGATCACTGGTGCTGCGCAGATGGACGGTGCTATACTGGTTGTATCGGCTGCTGACGGCCCGATGCCTCAGACTCGCGAGCACATTCTGCTTGCTCGTCAGGTTGGCGTTCCTTATATAGTTGTATTCATGAACAAGTGCGACCAGGTTGACGATCCTGAGCTGCTTGAGCTTGTTGAGATGGAAATCCGTGAGATGCTTTCTGAGTATGACTTCCCGGGCGACGAGATTCCAATAATAAAGGGTTCTGCTCTTAAGGCTCTTGAGAGCACAAGCACCGACCCGAATGCTGAGGAGTACAAATGCATACTTGAGCTTATGGACGCTGTTGACAAGTTTATCCCGACACCTGACCGTAAGGCTGATCAGCCTTTCCTTATGCCTGTTGAGGACGTATTCACCATCACCGGACGCGGCACTGTTGCTACTGGTAGGGTTGAGCGCGGCCAGCTTAAGAACGGCGAGGAAGTTGAGATAGTAGGTCTTACAGACGAGCGCAAGAAGGTTGTTGTAACAGGTATAGAGATGTTCCGCAAGATTCTTGACTACGCTGAGGCAGGCGACAACATAGGTGCTCTGCTCCGTGGCGTACAGCGCAATGAGATTGAGCGCGGCCAGGTTCTCGCAAAGCCCGGCACAATCAATCCTCACACAAAGTTCCGTGGTCAGGTTTATGTTCTGACTAAGGACGAGGGTGGACGTCATACACCGTTCTTTAACAACTATCGTCCGCAGTTCTATTTCCGTACCACTGACGTTACCGGCGTTATCACTCTGCCGGAGGGTACAGAAATGTGCATGCCTGGCGATAACGTAGAGATGGATGTTGAGCTTATCACACCTATCGCTATAGAGACTGGACTTCGTTTCGCTATCCGTGAGGGCGGACGTACAGTTGGTTCAGGCGTTGTTTCTGCTATAGAGGGTTAATTTAAAATAAAGCAGATAGCGGCAGGCTGTAAAGTCTGCCGCTTTGTTCATATTGGTAAAACATCATCTTTAGAAAATGTAAAACAAAAATTCGGGTTTTATAGCTTGTAGAGGTAAAATAATATGCTAATTGAAAATACTCCTACACTTGAAACGCAAAGGCTTATATTAAGAAAGTTTTCTGTCAGCGATATAACAGATATGCAGGCGCTTTACGGCGATAATGAGGTTAATAAGTTTCTGCCTTGGTTTCCAATGAAAACAAAAAACGAGGTTTATGAATATCTTAACAAAGCAATATTTCCTTGCTATCAAATGGATATTGCATATAACTATGCTGTGACAATGAAAACAAACGGGCGGGTAATAGGCTATGTTCATATAAATGATATAGGCGACAGCAATGACTTGGGGTATGCGCTTAATAAGGAATTTTGGCACCAGGGAATGGCATTTGAAGCGTGTTCTGCTGTAGTTGAAAGGTTTTTTAAAGCAGGATTTCAGTTTATCACGGCAACACATGATATAAATAATCCAAGCAGCGGTGCAGTAATGAAAAAGCTTGGTATGACATATCGATACTCTTACAAAGAACAGTGGCAGCCAAAGAATATACCGGTAATTTTCAGAATGTATCAGTTGGATTTTGACGGCATAGAACGGACATATGCCGGATATAAGAATAAATATCCATTTTTTGTGGAACAAATTTTATAAGTGAAATTCTTTTAATTGTATAAATGTATGAACATACATCAAGGCTATATGCCTTGATAAATGGAAAGATACATGTTATCATTAATGCGGATATATCAAAAGACTGTATTTGGAATAGAGGATATTAAATGAATGTTTTATTTTTCAAATATGCTATAGAGGTAGAACGTACCCGTTCTATTTCGCAGGCGGCGGAGAATCTTTTCATGGCTCAGCCTAATTTGAGCAAGGCTATAAAAGAGATGGAAGATACGCTTGGCTTTAACATATTTGAAAGAAGCTCAAAGGGCGTTATTCCGACAATGCAGGGTAAGGAGTTTTTGGTGTACGCCAGAAATATCGTATCCCAGCTGGAAAAAATAGATTCCATTGCAAAGCCAAACAGCGCGGAACTTCAGTCGCTGAAAGTTTCAATTCCGAGAGGAACATATGTAGCGTACGGCATGGCTAACTTTGTGCTGGGACTTGATATGAGCAAGGGCATAGATATAAACGTTCAGGAGACAAATTCTGTGCAGACTATTAATAATATCGCCGGCGGTCAGTACGGAATTGGCATTATAAGATATCAGACAAAATATGAAAAGTATTTTTTGGACTTTTTGTCCGAAAAGGACTTGCGGCATGAGACCATATGGGAGTTTGACAGCCTGATACTTTTCTCAAAGGAGCATAAGCTCGCAAATCAGCCGGATATAAGATATGAGCAGCTTGCGGATTTTATAGAGATTATGCACGGCGATAATATTGTACCGTATCTTTCGGCGAGTGACGGCCGCAATTATGAAAATCATCGCACCGATAAACGAATATGTCTTTATGAGCGCTGCAATCAGTTTGAACTGCTGACAAAAGTTCCCACTACATATTTGTGGGTATCGCCTATTCCGGATGACATTTTGCGGCGCTATGACTTGGTGCAGCGAAGGTGTATAACGGAAAATCGGCGCAGCAAGGACGTTTTAATTTATCCGTCGGGATATAAGCTTACATCTATGGACAAAAAGTTTATAGATAAGCTTTATGAGGCAAAAAATGAGGTGGCTTTTGAGAACTACGAATAATTATGATTGCTCAAATGGTGCTGATTTGGATTTTTAGCAGGGAAATGTAAGTCATAAATAGTACTGCCGGTGCATTATTTGGAATTTATTATCATGTTTGCTGCATTTGATTATATATTTTTACGTAAGAATTTATTCGAATTTGCTTCATACAACACTTATTTTCCTTTGCGCTGCTTATGTCAAAAATATATC
>USGR01000213.1 GCA_900554165.1 uncultured Oscillospiraceae bacterium
GTAAAATAGTTTAATTAATAAAAAAGCAGGCGCAATAGCGCCTGCTTTTTTCGTTTACAGCATAAGAAAGCCATCGTTATTTGTAATTCTACATACTCCATATCCGGAGTGAAGATTTTTCTTATTTTCTGCCATATGTTATTACCTAATAATCGGAGGCAAACTAAACATTTTCAGCTATATACTCGACAAGGCGCTCCGTCTGCTCCCAGCCAAGGCACGGGTCGGTTATGGATTTGCCGTAAACCTCTCCGCTTACATCCTGCTTTCCTTCCTCTATAAAGCTCTCTATCATAAATCCTTTTACATAGTATTTTATATCGTCGCTCCACGTCCTGTTAAAGAGCACCTCTTTCACAATTCGTATCTGCTCCATATACTTCTTGCCGGAGTTATCGTGGTTTGTGTCTATAACTATAAAGGGATTTTTAAGTCCGCACTGCTTATACTTCTCTATAGTGTTTACAAGGTCGTCGTAGTGGTAATTGGGCAGATTACGGCCAAACTTGTCGACGGCGCCGCGCAGTACAACGTGTGCTAGCGGGTTTGATGACGTCTCCACTTCTGTGTTGTTGTAAAGAAATATATGCTTGCTCTGCGCCGCGTGCAGCGAGTTGAAAAGCACGTTTATATCGCCGCTTGTAGGATTTTTCATGCCTACCGGCATACCTATTCCACTGGCGACAAATCTATGCTGCTGGTTTTCTACCGAACGTGCTCCTACCGCAACATAGCTTATGAGGTCATCTACAAATTCATGGTTGTCAGGATATAGCATCTCGTCCGCCGTCGTAAGCCCCGTTTCTCCTATTATTCTGCCATGAAGCTCCCTTATCGACTTAAGTCCGGCCTTTATGTCGGGCATATCGTGCGGATTCGGCTGATACATCATGCCCTTATAGCCCTCGCCGTTTGTGCGCGGCTTATTGGTATATACCCTTGGTATTAAAAAAAGCTTATCCTTAACCCTGTCCTGAAGTTTTGCAAGACGGTGGGCATAATCCCGCACAGCATCGCTGTCATGCGCTGAGCAGGGTCCTATTATTACCAAAAATCGGTCATCCTTGCGCGTTATTATATCGCTGAGCTGTTTGTCACGCTCTGACTTTATTTTCATCTGCGCCGCCGTTAATCTGGTTTCAGATATTATCTCTTGGCGGTCAATTTTATCTGTAAGTACTTTAAAGCTCAAATTATCTTCTTCCCTTTTCTTCTTTATATTTTTCATGCGGCCCGGCCAACTCATATCTGCGCCAAGCTTTTGCGGCGTTAATTTTGTCACTCCGCCGGATTAAGCAGCACACATCGGTCAAAAGCCGCAGCTTATATTTATATTCGGTCGGCCATTGCCACCGTTTTCAGTATAATAAGCTGAGTTTTGGCGTCGGGTATTTTACCGTTTAGTACGTCGCTGTAAATCTCACTGAGCGGAAGGCGGACGACGTCCAAAAATTCATCATCATCCGGCTGCTGTTCGCCAAGCGACAAATCCTTTGCCGCAAAAAGGTGAATAACCTCGTCGCAATAGCCCGGCGACACATACATTTTTCCAAGCCCTACAAGGCTGCCGGCGGTAATTCCCGTTTCTTCCTTAAGCTCGCGCATGGCGCAGTCATACGGATTTTCTTTATCTTCCAGCTTGCCGGCCGGCGCCTCCAGCAAAACGTCGGCAAACGGATATCTGAACTGCTTAACGAGATACACATATCCGTCCTCCGTCACCGGAAGCACGCACACCGCACCGCGATGTCTTACCACTTCCCTGTGCGATATATGCCCGTTCGGGAGTTTAACTTCGTCGTTATATACTTTTATTATTCTGCCGTCATAGACCGTTTTATTTGATAATGTTTCTTCTGTCAGTTTCAAAAAAATACACCACCGTTAGAATTATTGTCTTTATAATAGCATATATTTTATCAATATGCCACACAAAAAGGCGGTAATTAAAATGAATGATATCATAAATGCGTGTGAATATGACTACATAAAACTCAGGGACGCCGTATATGCAATTAAAGGCCGATATCCATCGGCAGAGCTTGGCTCTATAGGCAAAAGCGTTATGGGCAAAGATCTCTATTATCTTAAAATAGGAAAGGGCAGCAGTATTGTGCTGTATACGGCGGCATTTCACGGTATGGAGAGGATAACCTCCGTGCTTATGCTGAGATTTGCCGAGCGCCTGCTGCGCGCCATAGACGATGACGCCGAAATTGCCGGAATAAAAGCGCGGCGCGCAATGATAGGACGCTCGCTTGTAATTGTTCCAAGGGTAAATCCCGACGGCTGCGACATTGCCCTTAAGGGCATAGGCGGCTGCGGATATCATGCGGCTAAAATATATAATTGGTGCGACGGCAATTTCTCAATTTGGAATGCAAATGCCAGGGGTGTAGATATAAATCACAATTTTGACGCCGGCTGGAACGAGCTGCAAAAAATGGAGAAAAACGCCGGAATATATGGACCGTCTCCGACAAGGTACGGCGGTCCATCTCCTGAAAGCGAGCCGGAAACCTGTGCGCTTACCAATCTGTGCCGCAAAAACAGCATTTGTCATGTACTGGCATTTCACAGCCAGGGTGAGGAGATATACTGGAGGTACGGCGAGCACACTCCACAAAAGGGCAAAAAAATGGCGGAGGTTTTTGCTGCGTCGACGGGATATACGCTTGAAGCGCCCATAGGGCTTGCATCGCACGGCGGTTTTAAGGACTGGTTTATTGAAGAGTTCCATCGTCCCGGCTTTACAATTGAGGTAGGAAAGGGCAAAAATCCGCTTGACTGCCGCCTGCTTGACGAAATATATGAACGTATTGAAGAAATGCTGGTTTTAGGAATTGTTTTATAGCCGTCAATTTTATAACAATACTTCTTCAAAAAACACTTGATATTTTCAGAGCCATATCT
>USGR01000214.1 GCA_900554165.1 uncultured Oscillospiraceae bacterium
GAGGTAAAATCTAAAATTAAAGCGCTGGGTGCGGTGAATGTCGCCGCGGTTGAAGAGTATAAAGAGGTTAAGGAGCGCTATGACTTTTTAGACGTTCAGATAAACGACGCTGAAAAATCGAAAACCGAGCTTAACAAGCTTATAGACAGCCTTACCAAGCAGATGCGCGAGATATTCACCGAGCAGTTCGGTATAATAAACGGGCATTTTAAAAAGATATTTGCCGAGCTTTTCGGCGGCGGCAGCGCCGACTTGCAGCTTACTGAGCCTGACGACGTGCTTCAGAGCGGGATAGACATAATAGTTCAGCCGCCGGGTAAAAATATATCTATAATAGAGCAGCTTTCGGGCGGCGAAAAGGCGCTTATTGCCATATCAATCTATTTTGCGATAATGAAAGTAAATCCTCCGCCGTTCTGCATACTTGACGAGGTGGAAGCGGCGCTGGACGAGGTAAATGTAACACGATTTGCACAGTATCTGCGCAAAATGAGCGGCCGCACGCAGTTTATAGTTATAACCCACCGTCGCGGCACAATGGAGGAAGCCGACGTGCTCTACGGCGTTACCATGCAGGAGAAAGGCATATCCAAGCTGCTGCAGATAAATGCGTCGGAGATTGAAAAAAGCCTTAACATGGCGTAAACGCTGTTCTACTTTATTGAATTTGCAAATTTATCGAAGCGATGTATAAAAACAGACATCGTCGTCGCCAGGCGCCAAGTTCGCTTTGCCAAGATGCGCCGCCGGGCAGTAATGAGATAAAATGGGCTGAAAGGCTCAAATAGGAATAAATAAAAGATGTGGAGGAGTAAAATGGGTCTGTTCAGTAAAATAAGCGGCGGACTTAAAAAGACGAGAGAGTCCTTTGCCGCAAAGCTTAACGACGTGTTCAAATTTTCAAAAATAGACGACGATTTATACGACGAGCTTGAAGAAATACTTGTAACGGCGGATGTAGGCGTTAATACTTCTATGGCGATATGCGACCGCCTGCGCAAGATTGTTAAAGAAGAAAAGATTAAGGAGCCCGACGAAGCGCGCAGCGCACTTAAAAGGGTAATAAGAGAGATACTCGGCGAAACGCCTGAGCTGAATTTAAATACCAAACCATCGCTTATACTGGTTATAGGCGTAAACGGCGTCGGCAAGACAACGACGATTGGAAAACTTGCGTATAATCTTAAGCAGCAGGGCAAAAAGGTTATACTCGGCGCGGCCGATACATTTAGGGCGGCGGCTATAGAGCAGCTGCAGGTGTGGGCCGACCGCGCCGGAGCGGAGATAGTAAAGCACGGCGGCGGCTCCGACCCGGCCGCGGTAGTGTTTGATGCAATATCTGCGGCCAAGTCTCGCGGCAGCGACGTTATAATATGCGATACGGCCGGACGTCTGCATAACAAGAAAAATCTGATGGACGAGCTTACGAAAATATCTAAAGTAGTGTCGCGGGAGCTGCCGGGCGCGGATATTGAAACGCTGCTTGTGCTTGATGCGTCTACTGGGCAAAACGCTGTTAACCAGGCAAGGGAGTTTTCATCGACATCAGCTATTACCGGCATAGTGCTTACAAAGCTTGACGGCACGGCAAAGGGCGGCATAGTGCTGGCGGTAAAAAATGACCTTGGCATACCTGTAAAGCTAATCGGCGTCGGCGAGGGAATAGACGACTTGCAGACCTTTGACGCCGACCAGTTTACAGAAGCGCTGTTTGAAGGCTGATATTAAAGATATAGTATATCGTTTTGCATATATCAAGGATTATAAAAACGCATCTGATTTGCACATCAGGCATGAGATATGAAGCCTATCTTATGGATGCAGCCAAAATTCATTCCGAGGCAAATTTATAAGCCAGCATGATTTTTAAATTAATAGTTCATGCATCTTTTTATTGGCAGCACATGGCTTAAAATATATGCAATGCGTATGCAAAGCTTATGCTCACACAAGGAGCTTAATCGTCAGTTTGGCGCAAATGGAAAAGAAACCTGAAGTTGATTTTCTGCTTTGGTAAATAGAGATTATGGAGAGAGATATGACATTTTTTATAGCGACAAAAAATCGTAAAAAGCTTAACGAAATAATGCGGATATTAAAACCACTGGGGATATCGGCAATATGTGAGGCCGACCTTGACAAGCAGTTGGAAGAGGTAGAGGAGACCGGCACTACATTTGCAGAAAACGCGATGCTGAAAGCGGCGGCCGGCTGCAAGGCCACTGGCCTGCCGACGGTGGCTGATGATTCAGGACTGATGGTAGACTATTTAGGCGGTGCGCCGGGAGTATATTCGAAACGTTATTCAGGTGGGGACGGCAATGACGAGCGAAATATAGAAAAACTGCTTAAAGCGTTACACGACGTACCGGATGCAGAGCGCACAGCTCATTTTGTAAGTTCAATCTGCGCCGTGTGGCCTGATGGCCGCACACTTCAGGCGGAGGGCAGATGCGATGGCGTTATAGCGCGGTCTCCGTCGGGCAGCGGCGGCTTCGGCTATGACCCGGTGTTTTTGTACGGCGGCGTAAGCTTTGCCGAGCTCAGCGCCGATGAAAAGGACGCCGTAAGCCACAGAGGAAAAGCGCTTAATGAATTTAAAGACAAGCTTGAAAAAATGATGAAGGAGACAGAAAATGCTGACAAGTAAGCAGAGGGCTACGCTCAGGGGAATGGCCAACAGTATAGAGCCGATAGTTCATATAGGAAAAGACGGAATATCAGATGCACTTATAAAGCAGTGTGACGACGCGCTGACGGCGCGTGAGCTGATAAAGCTGAGCGTACTTGAAACAGCGGGCGCATCAGCAAGAGAGTTTGCGGACAGGCTTGCACCAGAGCTTAAATCAGATGTAGTACAGGTAATAGGCCGGAAGATTGTGCTTTATAGGAG
>USGR01000215.1 GCA_900554165.1 uncultured Oscillospiraceae bacterium
CGTTATCGCTTTCCTTATCTGGCTTAAGCTGCCGACGATAGGATAGTTTGAATTAATTTTGTAATATTCCGTTTATTTTGGACAATAGATTTTTGACTGTGAGAGCAGCTGTTCTCTTATTCAAAGTTCTGTGTTGACACATAAAGCTGCTCTTGAATCTTTCATGTCTAAGTTAAAACGGCAAAGGACTGTTTTTATGCAGATATATTTAATAAGCGATAATCATGATACATTAGTAGGCATGAGGCTGGCCGGCATTGACGGCACGGTCGTGCATACTGCTGAAGAGGTTGAAGCATCAATAAAAAAGACGATTAAGGATGAAAATATAGGAATAGTTCTTATTACCGAGCGTCTGGTTTCTCTTTGCCCTGACCTCATTTATAAAATCAAGGTTGATTATCGCCGCCCACTGCTTGTCGAAATTCCTGACAGACATGCTGAGGGACGTACCAAAGACTCTATAACGCGGTATGTCCGCGAAGCCATAGGCGTTAAAATTTAGGGGGTGCCGCATTGGATCAGAAAGCTAAAATTGACAGATTCGTAGAAGCTATAATGAAAGAATCTGAAAAAAAGCGTGAGCTTATTGAGCAGGAAACTAAGCAGTATATAAAAGATGAAATATCAAAATGCGAATCGCAGTTAAAGCGCGAAAGCTATACTTTTATGCAGAAAAGGTCGTCCGCCATTCGAGAGGATATTGGCCGCGAAATAGCTGAAAAGCAGCTTGAAGGACGAAAGGCCCTCTTCCGCCGCCGCACCGAAATAACTGATGATGTTTTTAATAAGACGGCTTTAAAGCTTACGGCTTTTACACAAACGCCGGAATATAAGGATTTTCTTATCCGCTCTGCTAAAAAGCTGAGCGAACTCTTTAACGGCGGTGTTATTTTATATGTAAGGCCGGCGGATGTAAAGCTTGCTCAAGCAGCTGCCGGCGGAATATTTTCCGATTTAAATGTTCAAGAGGATAACAGTATAGCAATTGGTGGATTTAAAGCGTCGGACAAGGACGGAAAAATAATAGCCGACGATACTCTTGATATAAGGCTTGAGTCCCAGCGCGGCTGGTTTGCGGAAAATTCCGGGCTTAATGTTGACTGATTGATATAAGTTTAAGAGGTGTTTATATTGGCAAATAACGTAATTTACGGCATAAACGGACCGGTAGTTACCGTAAAGAATACCAAGGACTTCTCCATGCAGGAAATGGTATTTGTCGGCAATGACAAGTTAATAGGCGAGGTAATAGGCATAAACAGCGAATATACAACTATTCAGGTTTATGAGAACACAACCGGCCTTAAGCCCGGCGAGCCGGTATATTCCACCTCTGCTCCTATGTCGGTGACGCTTGGCCCTGGTATTTTGAGCAGCATTTTTGACGGCATTGAACGTCCGCTGCTGGAAATAGAAAAAAATACCGGCGCTTTTATAACGCGCGGCAACACCGCGTCAAAACTTGACGAGAATAAAAAATGGAAGGTACATGTTGCTCTTAAAGCAGGGGACGAAATAAATCCGGGACAAATTTACGCCACATGCCCGGAAACGCCTTCTATTGAGCATAAATGTATGCTTTCTCCTTCCTTTCCGTCCGGTACCGTCACATCTGTCGCCGCTGACGGAGAATATACTATAAACGACACGGTACTTGAATATACTGACAAAAGCGGTAAGGCCTACAATGTAACCCTTTGTCAGGAATGGCCTATAAGGGTGCCGCGTCCCATTAAAAACAGGCTGGAGCTTCATACTCCGCTTATAACGGGACAGCGCATAATAGACTCTATGCTGCCTATTGCTAAGGGCGGCGCCGCCTCTATTCCGGGCGGCTTCGGCACCGGAAAAACAATGACCCAGCATCAGCTCGCCAAGTGGTGCGACGCCGATATAATTATATATGTCGGCTGCGGCGAGCGCGGCAACGAGATGACGCAGGTGCTTGAAGAATTCAGCGACCTTACCGACCCGCGCACCGGACGTCTTCTTTTCGACCGCACGGTACTTATTGCAAATACATCAAACATGCCGGTGGCGGCGCGCGAGGCGTCGATATACACCGGAATAACGCTGGCTGAATATTACCGCGACATGGGCTATGACGTGGCAATGATGGCTGACTCCACCTCAAGATGGGCGGAAGCGCTGAGAGAAATTTCCGGCCGTCTTGAAGAGATGCCGGCGGAAGAGGGCTTCCCTGCTTATCTGCCGTCGCGTCTGTCGGCTTTTTATGAGCGCGCGGGAATGGTGGAAACACTGGGTGGAGACAACGGCTCTATAACCGTTATCGGTGCCGTTTCACCGCAGGGCTCTGACTTTTCTGAGCCGGTTACGCAGAATACCAAGCGCTTTACAAGAGTCTTCTGGGCACTGGACAAGGCGCTCGCGTATGCAAGACATTATCCTGCTATAAACTGGATGACGAGCTACAGCGAATACAGCGGCGATTTGGCGCGGTGGTATGAGGAAAATATTAATCCGGAATTTATGGATTTGCGCGCGCAGATGCTTGCTGTTTTAAGAGAAGAAGATTCTCTTATGGAGATTGTTAAGCTTATCGGCGCCGACGTTCTGCCGGATAATCAGAAGCTTATTATTGAAATAGGCAAGGTTATACGCGTGGGCTTTTTACAGCAGAATGCATATCATGCGGAGGATACATATGTCCCGCTTGACAAGCAATTTTTAATGATGAAAGTTATAATGCATCTTTATAATCGCTGCAGCGAACTTGTATCCACCGGCATGCCGATAGGGCTTATGACGGATACGGGGCTTTTTGAAAAGCTTACAAAGATGAAATATGATATAAAAAACAATGAACCTGAAAAATTTGATGAATATATAACCGATATAGATAAAACTA
>USGR01000216.1 GCA_900554165.1 uncultured Oscillospiraceae bacterium
GTCCATAATTATGCCTCCAATGCTGATAATCAAATATGTTTATATGCTGCTCACGGTCATGTTCGGCTATTGAGAATTTTGTCAAATCAGCAGATATAGCCGGTCAAAATGAAATCTGTAAAGCCTTATTTTAAGAATTTATAATCTGCTCAAAAATAGCTCTGCTTTGCTTTTCATCGCCCTAGCTAAGCGGGTCGCCGGCATAGTTAAGCGCCAAAAACGGCTCTTCGTGTTTGATTTTATCCGGCAGGTGCTGCCACAATGAATACATTTTGGCGGCAAAGTCATTTATGTCCGCGCAGCTAATATAATACTTTTGCAGCCGCTTCATCAGTATGCATTCAAATTTATCATAATCAAAAGCCGGATATTCAATATGAGCATTAATATAGAAAATGGAAGTCTCTATGTCCGCCGCAGTTTCTAAGTAAAGAAGCATGGAGTCTTCTGGACTTTTCAAAAACAAATTATCAAGTGTATGTTCATATTCTGCTTTACTCACAATACCTTCATTAAGCAGTAAAGCAAGTGCTAAAAGCTCCTCCATAATCTCCGTACTCCAATTTTAAGCTTATTCCCGTATTTATGCAATAACTCAGCACCATATGCCTAATAACATAGAAAGTATATATCAATTCTTGACATAAAAAGGAAGATATGAAATAATTATAATAATATTTTTGTAAAAAATAAAGTGTTTAAACATATGGAGGAAGAGTAAAATGATTATATCGCTTGAAAACGGCATATCCTCTGCAAAAATTGATACTCTCGGCGCGCAGCTTATGTCATTTGCCGACTCAATGGGGCTTGAATATATCTGGCAGGGTGATAAGGAATATTGGGGTTCGCGTGCACCTATACTTTTTCCTATAGTTGGTGCTTTGCGCAATAAGACAACATATGTGGACGGCAAGGCATATAAAATGGAGCGTCACGGCATAGCCCGCCGTATGGAATTCGATGTTTCTGAAAAGCGCAGCGACCGCGCGGTATTCACTCTGCGCGCAAATGACGAAAGCCGCAGCCATTATCCGTTTGACTTTGAGCTTATAGTTGAGTTTGAGCTCCGCTCAAACAGCCTTATACAGTCCTTTAAAGTGAAAAACTGCGGCAATTCGGATATGCCTTATTGCTTGGGCGGACATCCTGCTATAAACGTACCTCTGCTAAGCGACGAAAAGTTTGAGGACTATGTAATAAAATTCTCAAAGCCCGAAAGCTGCGAATGTCCGTCAATAGACATGGAAAACGGGCTCGTAATCACACAAAAACCGCATATGAGCTTTAATAATGATGATACAATTAAGCTTGAGCATTCGCTTTTCTATAACGATGCTATAGTAATTCAAAACGTTAAGTCGTCGTCGGTTGAGCTGTATTCCGTTATAAGCGGCCAGGGCGTCAAATTTGATTTCAGCGGATTCAAGCATTTCGCCATGTGGTCGGCTGTTAACGACGCTCCGTTTGTATGCTTAGAGCCGTGGACCTCCACCGCAACAAGAGACATTGAAAACGACAATCTTGTAGATAAGCAGGACATTATAATGCTTAAGCCGGGTGAAACGCGCGAACACAGCTTCAGCATAACCCAGCTGTAAAATCAACCGCTTTTCACGATTGATATATAATTTATGCAATAATTGCAGTTTAATAAAATCTCTGCTTACTTTAAAAAGGCAGAGATTTTATTCGATTTTCAGTCTTATTAATCATTATTATTTATGTCACTGTACATTTTAAGGGCTGATAACAATGTAAAAAGCTTTTAATATGATATAAACTATGGCTGATTGTAAAAGCTTAAGCCACGATTTAGTAAAGGCGGCAGGCCGTATACAAAATTTTAATTTATTTAAGCAAAGAGGTAAGTAAAAATGCAGAAAATAAAGGCGGTAATTTTCGATTTAGATGGTACGCTGCTAAACTCGCTTGAGGACCTTGCCTGCGCCATGAACTATGCTCTCAGGGCCTATAATTATCCTGAGCACAGTGTAGAAGAAATAAAGGCAATGGTGGGCAGCGGTCTTAGCTTCTTGGTAAAATCTGCCGCTCCCGGCTGCACAGAAGATGACTTTATTAAAATGAAATCTGTATTTATTGAATATTATAATAAAAACAGTCAAAAGCACACAAAGCCATACGGCGGCATAATACCTCTTTTATCCGAGCTTAAAAGCATGGGTATAAAGCTTGGGGTTGTCACAAACAAACCGGACGTTTTGCTAAAAAATATACTTACGCCTATTTTTGGAGATATATTTGACGCGGTAACAGGGCAGATTGACGGACTGCCGACAAAGCCTGACCCTACTCTAACATTGTCGTTAATTAAAAAAATGGGGATAGATCCGTGCGAATGCGCCTTTGTCGGCGACTCAGACACAGATATGCAGACAGCCGTTAACGCCGGCGTTCTCCCAATCGGCGCAGCCTGGGGATACAGGAGCAGAGATATTATATCTGCCGCCGGGGCAAAATATATTGCCGACAGCCCCGACGATATTTTAAATATACTCCGTTTGGTCAATAATAACGTTAACCACAGCGTTAAAGATTAATTACAAAAAATTTTGATGTCTGACCTTATTGACATATTGCCAGCAATTTAGTAAAATATGTAGGTCAATTAGATAAATATATGCGCCAATAGCTCAGCAGGATAGAGCAACTGCCTTCTAAGCAGTAGGTCGTGGGTTCGAATCCCTCTTGGCGTGCCACGTCGGAGCAAAGTTCGCTTTGCTCCGACTTATTTTTTGTCTGCGACAGAAAATAAGCCATCCGCCCGCTCACTTGCTCCTCCTTTTCGCAAAAAGTCACGCTTGCTGCGGCTATGCCCTTGTAAACGCGGGCATGACGCCT
>USGR01000217.1 GCA_900554165.1 uncultured Oscillospiraceae bacterium
CTGTCAGAAAGTGCGAAAGCGGTGGCCGGCGGATTTAAATACGGTCAGCGGCTGTGTGAGCTGGTAGATTATCTTGCTCAAAGAGGATATTGATATAAAAGCCAACTGTTGGAGGAAATTATGCAGACGTTAAAGGAACTATTCAGCAATTATGTGCTAATGGTGCCTGTGCTGTCGTGGATGGCGGCGCAAATAATCAAATTTTTGATTGCGTTTATAACTACTAAAGAGTTTGTACCCGAAAGACTCTTCGGCGCCGGGGGAATGCCGAGCTCGCATTCGGCAATGGTGACCTCTCTGGTAATTGCTACCGGAAAGGTTGCGGGCGCCGGCTCGGTAGCTTTTGCGGTTTCTGTAGTATTAGCATGTGTTGTAATATATGATGCAATGGGAGTTCGCCGCGCTGCCGGCGAGCAGGCCAAAACTATCAACAAGCTGATGAGTCATCTTGACATAGATGAAGATGAGCAGGGCAAGGAGCTTAAAGAAGTGCTGGGCCATACTCCTTTTGAGGTGCTTGGCGGCGTGCTGCTCGGCATTGTTATGCCAATGGCCATTATGTGATGTGTTATTTGTATTTACATAGTTAATATAATTTTTGTTCATATTTCAGTGATAGAATAGAGAATAAGAGAGCACTCAGCAATTTGCGCCCTTATTTTTAAAATACGGAGTAATATTATGACTAATAGCGAAAAAGCAGCCGCCGTTGACTCTAATTTTATAAGCGATAAGAAAAATATACTTGAAGCTGTGAACTCGCCTGAGGATTTAAAAGGGCTTTCCGTCGGCGAGCTTAATCAGCTGTGCTCAGAGATTAGGACGATGCTTATTGATACGGTATCCAAAACCGGCGGGCATCTTGCGTCAAACCTTGGTGTGGTGGAGCTCACTGTCGCTCTGCACAAGTCGTTTGATTCTCCCAAAGACACAATAATATTCGACGTGGGGCATCAATGCTATACTCATAAAATATTGACGGGGAGAAAGGATGTATTTTACAGACTGCGGCAGGAGGGCGGTCTCTCCGGCTTTCCGCGGCCGCAGGAAAGCGAGCACGACCCATTTATAACGGGGCATGCCAGTACCTCAATATCGGCGGCTTACGGCTTTGCCCGCGGCAATGCGCTTAATCTTTCGGACGGATATGTCGTGGCGATAATAGGCGACGGCGCGCTTACCGGCGGATTGGCGTACGAGGGACTCAATAATGCCGGACGCAGCAAGGATAAGCTTATAGTAATACTCAATGACAACAAAATGTCTATTTCGCGAAATGTTGGCGGAATAGCGAGATATCTTGCGACAATACGCTCAAAGCCGGGTTATTTTAAAATGAAGCAGGCGGTAGAGAAGTTCGTTCAGCGCATACCTCTTATAGGGCAGCGGCTGAGAAACTGGATGCTTAAATCAAAAACCCGTATAAAAAATGTGCTTTATCATAGCACTTTTTTTGAAGACATGGGCTTTTCATATCTCGGCCCTGTTGACGGACATGATATGAATAAGCTGCTTTCGGTACTGGAAACGGCTAAAAATATGAAGCGTCCGACTTTAATACATATTAACACCATAAAGGGCAAGGGCTATACGCATGCGGAAAAAAATCCGAAAAATTACCACGGAATACCCAGCTTTGATATAGAGACAGGCGATTATCAGAGCGGGACGGACAATTTTTCGTATATATTCGGCGCCACCCTTTGCAAAATAGCGACAGATGACGACCGCATATGCGCTGTAACGGCCGCAATGACGGAGGGTACAGGCCTTGGGATGTTCCGCTCACTGTTTAAGGACAGGTTTTACGACGTCGGAATAGCTGAGGAGCATGCTGTGACATTTTCCTGCGGCTTGGCGAGAAAGGGACTTGTGCCGGTATTCGCAGTATATTCGTCGTTTTTGCAGCGCAGCTATGACCAGATACTGCACGACGCCGCCACGCAGGGACTAAAGCTTGTACTGGGCGTTGACAGGGCCGGCATCGTCGGCGAGGACGGTGAAACGCATCAGGGACTGTTTGACGTGGCGTTTCTGCGCACAGTGCCGGGAATTTATATATATTCACCGAGTACATATGCCGAGACAGAGCTCTTTTTAAAGCTTGCCATATACGACGCCCCGTCGGTTGCCGCCGTTCGGTATCCGAGGGGCGCGCAGCCGCATATAAGCATTCCATATATATCAAAGGACTTGCCGTTTGATGTTATAGAGAGCGGTAAAAATTCTGATACAGCTGTTATAACCTACGGCCGCACTTTCGGAAGCGTATGCGATGCATATTTGAAATTGACGGACAGCGGAAATCAGGTTGACATAATAAAATTAAATCGCATATGGCCGCTGCGGGACGACTTATATGAACGACTTGAGGATTATAAAAATATTTTTGTGTTTGAAGAGGTTATGGAAAACGGCGGTATAGGCGAACACATAGCTTATACTCTGCTCAGGCGAGGATATAAAGGCAACTTTAAGGTAACAGCAATAAAGGATGGATTTGTTCCTCAGTCAACCGTGAGCAGCGCGCTTAAAAAGCATCAGCTTGACGCCGATTCTGTAGTTGACATAATATTAAGCAAGATTGGGCACGGGGAATAAAGTTAAACTTTATTTTATATTAATGGATGTCTATATGTGCCGTAAGAATATAAGCTCAAATGAGTTTGCTGTTTTGCTTGTGCAGGGTTAGAGTTGGTGACGCTTAATCTGTGTAAAGGCATATGGTGCGGGATGTACTTATGACGGTTCATAAAATAGAGATGAATTGGTTTATGATGGCCTTATGCCGGGACAGCATATCCATATGTTGAGCATAGTATCAGCGGTTATAATC
>USGR01000218.1 GCA_900554165.1 uncultured Oscillospiraceae bacterium
ATATTTAAGATGCCAGAAATGTCCCGGCTTGTCTTCATGCTCAACCTCGGCGTCGGAGATAGACGTCATGCATTTTGGGCACCAGTTGATGATGCGTTCACCGCGGTAAATAAGTCCCTCGTTGTACATATCAATAAAGACCTTTTGAACGGCCTTGGAGCAGCCGTCATCAAGAGTGAAGCGCTCGCGGCTCCAGTCGCAGGAGGAACCGAGCTTGCGCAGCTGTTTTGTTATGCGTCCGCCGTATTCCTTGCGCCAATTCCATGCGCGCTCTAAAAAGGCGTCGCGACCTATCTGCTCTTTTGTAAGACCGCTCTTTGCCATGTCTTCAACAATTTTTGCTTCAGTAGCAATAGATGCATGGTCGGTGCCGGGCATCCACAGCGCCTCATAGCCCTGCATGCGTTTGCAGCGGATTATAATGTCCTGCAGCGTATTGTCAAGAGCGTGCCCCATGTGAAGCTGTCCTGTTATGTTGGGCGGCGGCATCATAATGGTATACGGCTTTTTATCCTTTGATACCTCTGCCTTAAAATAGCCGTGGCTATCCCAGAATTCATAGAGCTTTGCTTCCGTCTCTTTCGGATTATATGTTTTTTCAAGCTGTTTTGACATAAAACTTCCTCTGCCTTCATTTAGTCTATATACTTACACATTATTAATATATTATGGCATTTAGGCTTATTTTTGTCAACCGCGATTTAAACTAATTTTGTCCGTTTTAAAGCGCAAAAAGCGGACTATAAAATATTAATAAATGCTTGCGTCCGCCGCATCACATGGGCTTTAGTCTTTGTCCGGAGAGGTAAGGCTTAAATCTTTGAATTGCAATATGCTGTGCTGACGGCTTAAGCCGCAAGCTTTTATCTAAAATGAAAGTTTAAGATAAATATTTGCACTGCTTTTGCAATGCACGGCAGAAACATACGTTAAACAGGGTAATAAATATATGCAGGATAAAACAGCAAATTGCTAACAAACTGTTAATTCTTAGCTTTGTGATGATAATAGATTGTACTTGTAAAAAACAAATGATATAATATTTAAAGTAATTTATATAAATGTCAGTTATAGGAGGTAAAAAAGTGGCTGCGTCAAAGAATCGTCTGACAAAGGGCTTTATAATTTCGGGAATAATTCTCGGATTTATAATGCCGCTGCTGCTTTCAATATGCAGACAGTATATACCATCCAGTTTCTATTTTTCAGATAATTTCATAATCAGAATGTTGCCGTCGGTAGTATATTATATTTATATGATATCTTTGTCTCTTTATATGGGGATATTTATATGTTCTGTCGTATATACAGGCCTTTCTACAACGGCTATAATTGCGCTGCCATATATATTTTTCTGTCTTGTGCAGCTGTTATATACCATAGCAATAAATTACAGCAACATGCTGCTTGAGGCTTGGCCGATAGTGCTTTCAATATTTGGAATAGTTCTTATACCTGTATTATGGTATGCTTTTACAAAGCTAATATCACTCATAAAAATGCCGAATGCGGCCAAGATAGTAATATCTGCAATTATAGTATTTATTATTTCCGACTGGATGTATATATGGGATATAATAAATCTCCTTATAGAAAATGCGTCGGTAAATATGCCTAATATTATAGATATACTGTTCGGCAGGCTTGTGCCGTTTGTGATATGCATTGCCTGCGCCGTTTTCATTTATGTCATTTTAAACGATATTATAGAAAGAAAAGAAATAAAAAAGGAATCGGCTAAAAAGCTTAACGACTGATTTAACCAATGTCTGCGCCGTTAAATTGTAAGCTAATATATTAAAGATATTTTTTATAAAATGCAGAGGCATATGTTTTTATAATAATATTAGAAACCTATTATAATTGTTTTTGTATTTATGGGCGCGTTTGCTTTTCAGAGATTTATGCTATTAAAATTATTATCAAAAATTTAAGGCGTTTCAAAATGCTTGACTTTAGTTGTTTTGGATGACCGAAGATGATTGGATAAATAATTTGTTGTATTATTATGCATATATTCAGCAGATGAAATGTGGTGGGATTTATGTATAGCAATGTCTTGACAAAGCATTATGATTTGCTGATTGACGCAGGTGATGACCCGGTAAATGACCCGCCGGCTTTAAAAGAATACATGAGCAAGTGGGACGGCCAAGAATTTATTAAAGCATTGGGTGTTGATAAAAACAAATCTGTGCTGGAGATAGGGGCCGGAACAGGGAGAACCGCAGTACAAATTATTTCACAATGTGCTTATTATACAGGAATAGATATATCTCCAAAGACGGTAGAGCGTCTTAATCAAAATTTATCGGCGCATTCTAATAAAAATCTTATTTGCGCAGATTTTTTTAATTATAAATTTAATGAAAAATTCGATATAATTTACTCAACACTCACCTTTTTTCATATAAAAGACAAGTCTCGGGCAATTATGAAAATAAGCGGTCTGCTTAATTCTAACGGAAGATTTGTTTTATCTATTTCTAAAGACCTATCAGATGAATTAATATATAATGAAAGAGCCCTTGCACTTTTTCCTGACAGTGTACAGGATACCAGAAAAAATATTATAAATTCGGGGCTTGCAATTAGTGAAATAATAGAGACGGAGCTTGCATATATATTTGTTGCCGATAACAATCAGCAAATTGGACGTTGACGATGAATAAACTAATTTTAATCACAATTAAAAATCAAAACGATTTTTACAGCAGTTGTGCATAAAAGAATGAATATAAAATTAAGCAGTTAACTTAATAAAAAAGCC
>USGR01000219.1 GCA_900554165.1 uncultured Oscillospiraceae bacterium
CTGATACTTCTTCAACCGTCTGTGAAACGTCGGTCAGAGCATTTGACGCGAAGCTGAGCCGCATGCACAGCGCGCGACGCAGGCCGTCGTCTTTGTGTATTTTGGCGGACGGCGAGAAAAACTCCGACATTTTAACAGTAACCTTTGACGGCAGTGCAATAAACACTACGCTGGCCGCAAGCACCTCATACAGACCGGATATTACCTCTGGTGTGGCTCCAACCCTAAGCGATATGACCCCGTTTGCCAGCACAAAAGCCGCCGCGCAGCCTATTTTGCCAAGTGGTGAAAACACTCCGGCAATAAGGCCGCCGAAAGAGTATGCGCCGGCTAGGAATGAATACTCGCCGTTTGCGAGGGACATGGCAAAGCCCATTGCTATTCCCGCTATGGCGCCGCCTGTTTCTCTGCCGTACTTTGCCGCCGCCATTATGCATATTACGACTATTATCCGCGCGGGTGATACACCGGCAAATTTTATATCAGACAGCGACAGCATTATAAGCGCCAGCGTTATCACTATGGAGACAAGCTCCTGTTGAGACATTCCTCTTACCCCACGTCGGCCAGACAGCGTCGCCGTGGCTCGGTGTATAAAATAAGCGCAGCCGGCCGCCATCAGCGATTCTGCTGTATACATAATTATGTCGGACGGAGCAAATGAGCTTATAGAGGCTACCGCCATACCCGTCACAAACACCGAAAGGAAAGCCGTGATGGAGGAAAACAGCGGCTTTCTTATGCTTTTAATTAATCCGCTCAAGAAAAATTTTACCGTCATTGCGGCACAGACGGCGGCTATGTATCGAAAGGGGTCGCCGCCCTGCCATCGGAACAAATATCCAATTACGGCGCCAAAGCCAGCGGACAGCACATATCCCTTTGGCATAGCCGCCGTAAAAGCCGTGCCGAACGGCGCATAATTTCCAAATATCGATGTCCCAGATAAAAGCAGCCCCGCAGCAAAGGCGAGTACTTGCCCGCCCGCCATCCTCCGGCCGCCGGCATATTGTTTTATTACATCTGTTTTCTTCTTCCCTACCGCACTTTTCAATATATCCACCACCAGTTGCTGATTAACATAAAACTGTGGAGTATATTATATATCCTGCTCTAAGAAAAGTATGTCACATTATAATTGTAAAAATTTGGAAATTATTGCGCATTATGTAAACACCGCTCATATTATAAAAATTTTACTGTTTTGGCAGGTATTTATTTAAAAATAATTTTTTATTGATATAAATTTTAAAAACTTTGCAAGACAGAAAGCATAATCTTTTAGAGCATTTAATTGAGCAAATTATATTTGCATATAAAATATCTGTCAAAATGCATAAGCAGTTCCATTTATAATAATATCGCAGAGCGTTATATCAGGGCCGACCTGCTTTAATGTACAATATAAGCGTATAAAACAGCGCATGCAAAATTATTTTATAAAGCTATGCCCACATAATTAAAACATGCTGCCGAATATATGTTTGATAAACTTCGGCTGGTATGTTATAATGAGCATGTAAGCTGGTAAAATGTTTATAGATAACGATTAACATATTCTATTTTTATAAATTTGACGCAGAGATTTTGAACGCGGCACGAAAGGAAGACTATTATGGCTCTAACAGAAAAGCAGATGAAAGTGCTCGAATATCTGAAAAAGCAAGCGCCGCAGGGAATTCCGCCCACGGTGAGGGAAATATGCAAGAGTACCGGCATAAAATCCACTTCAAGTGTGCACGCTATACTTAACACACTCGAAGACCAAGGGTATATATCACGCAGCGCCGGCACATCGCGTTCTATAAAGATAGAAGGCATATCGACTCCAATACAAATTCCCGTGGTAGGAAGAGTTACCGCCGGCATACCTATATTGGCAGTTGAGCAAATAGATGAATATATTCCCTTCTCTGCAGATTTGGCAAATGGTCGCAATCTGTTTGCATTGAAAGTAGCCGGCGAGTCAATGAAGCTGTGCGGTATACTTAACGGCGATATGGTAATATGCGAGCAGACCTCTGTTGCTGAAAACGGAGAAATAGTCGTCGCAATGATAGATAACGAGGCGACGGTTAAAAGATTTTTTAAAGAGGATGGGCATATAAGGCTGCAGCCGGAAAATCCTGATTTTGAGCCGATTATATCTGACAATGTAGTACTTCTTGGAAAAGTAATTGCGCTTATACGCAGATATTAATTTATTATGTCATATTCCATTACAATTTGTTATAATTACATGCATTTTTTATTTATGTAACGTTGAGATTATTCCCATAAATTACATGGCAAAATTAAAATTATTAAACTTTACAGCCTTAAAAGGCAAAGATTTGGGCCTGCAACTGTGGAAAACTCTGTGGATAATGTTAAATACGCTTCGTATAAATTTTAAATATTTAAATATTATGTAAATACGCAGAATAAAAATTGTAAAATCTGGGGGCAGCTAATGGTTATAGAATGTATTTCTATTATGCTTATAATATTTCTTCTCATATTTGCATTTCTGCGCGCGAGGAGAAAAAAGTATGCAATTTCTATGATTCCTTTAATGATTTTGCCAGGCCTACACCTTATATCTTACCCTATATCTTACTATTTACACCGGACATTTGACATCGCCGAAAAGCAGACTCAAAATGTCATAACTGTTATTGCTTTAATTATCTCATGCATTGCGCTTGGAATTATGTCTTCATCTTTTAATATAAAAAAGAACCGCATTGCTTATATTGTAATATGCGGAATATATACGCTCATATTGGC
>USGR01000220.1 GCA_900554165.1 uncultured Oscillospiraceae bacterium
ATTTAAATACATCCTTATTATATTACTCATACTCATTTAATAAATATTTTTCATATTCCATAAAAAAGACAGGAATCGGGACCTGTCTTTTTTATATACTATTTATTAATTTTTCACTAAATACTAGTTTATTTTTAGAAAATGTATTCTTTTTCTGCTTTTTTATGATAATAGTCCATAATATAATTGATATTATAATATTGACAAAATAAAAAACGCCATACGCAATTATAGGCAAAAAGAGATTTACGCCGCCCTTTTTGGCCATGAGCTCATGCTGATTTTGACTGTCCGTTCCTGACGTTATCTCTTTGACGGTGTTCACGCAGTGCTTTTTGTATATATAATCGCCAAAAATACCCATAATTATCATCAGTCCCAAGCTCAGCACAATACTGAGTACGGCGCATATTATTACTCCCGGGGTATAAAGCGAAAGATTATCACCTATTGCCGCAAAAAGGTCGCTATATGTTGCGCCCTGCGGCAAAGTATCTATTATACTATTTGTGACATTGTTCATCGGTATGTTAAGCAAAACTGATATCAGTGATATCACTAATGCGACTATGCCCTCTTTATAGCACTTACGGTAAAGGAGCCAATACCCGCGCAGGAAAAAAGACGCCCAATTCCAAGAGGCCTTTTTCTTGCGTCTTGACATGTCTGCAAATTTAGGAATATAACGCTGAGTATTAACGGCGACAAACGGCATCAAAGCCGAAGCCGGAACGCCGTCAATATCAGTCCTTGGGTCAATTCCGCCCATGGGGTCTATGACCCGCGCCATATACTCATAAGAGCCGTTCATCGGGCCTTGACCAGGGTTATACGCTGAGCCGAATTGATATCCGCAGTAAGGGCAAAATATTGTACCTGACGAGCTTATAGCGCCGCAATTTGGACACTTTTTGCCGGTGCCAGTCGTCCCCTGCTGATATCCATCTTCTGCAGTCCTGTCTGTCGCGTGCTTTTCCGACTCACTGACATATCTCCAGTTAGTGCCGTGTTTATCGGAATTAACACACTTGCCCGCAAGCTGGTAACAATCCCTATGATATGGCGTTCCGCATTCAGGGCATACTACTATATCATCATCGTCAAATAATATTGCGTGACATACCGGACATTTATCGCCTTCATAGCTTATCAATGCAATCCTGCTTCCTTTTTTATATTTATTCTTAATAATTATACAATAGCCTATTTATAATTTCAATTAAAAAGATGTTAACAATCGGTTATTTAGTTATATTATGCTTAGTGATACACAATATAATCAAAGAGCGGCATAATTGCCGCTCCATAATAATAAAAAATTTATACATTATCAACGCTATAGTGATATGAGACAAATACTTCATCATATAAAACACTCATATGAAAAATGGCTTGTTTAAATTGCTATAGACAAACTGCAGTATAAATCAGCCATAATCACGCAATTTTACTGCGTTATAATTGGCTGAATTTGTATTCCGTCCAGAGCCAAGTGCATTGCCTCTTCTATTTTTGTAAAATCCGCAACAATGGAACGCGGCTTTTTTACCGGGTCGTCCTGACGCATAGGTACAAAGTAAATATTTTTACAGTTTAGCAGAAAGCCTATATTTTTGGCGCATGCACCAAGTGCGTCGTTTGTCGAAACATTTAAAAGTACCGGCCGGCTGTTTCTAAGATGCGATTTGACCGCCATCGTGACACAGGTATCGTTTATTCCCATAGCTATTTTGCCCAGAGTATTACCAGTGCATGGAGCTACTATAAGTATATCCATCATTTTTTTTGGTCCAATAGGCTCGGCCGCCTTAATCTCGGTAATTATATCTTTGCCGGTAATATCGCTGACAAGGTTTCTAAAATGCTCTGCTGTTCCAAAGCGAGTATCGGTAAAGGCTGCATTTTCCGACATTATTGGTATTATATCAACTCCCTTTTCCTTTAAAATCCTCATTTGCTCAATCGCCCTGTCAAAGGTGCAGAAGGAGCCGCACATTGCAAATCCTGCTTTAATTGCTCTCATGCATACCTTCCTTTCAGGATTTGTTTACAGTATAATTTGCTCCTCCATTATATTGAATATTGTTTCTTTTACGAATTCCGCGGCGGTAAACGGTGCGCATTTTCCCGGCAGCGACTGTGCCGATATTGCCTTTATTCCAAGCTTATTCGCCGCATCAAAATCTATGCCGCCCGGCAGACTTGCCAAATCTATAAAGAGCGCTGACGGCCTAAACGCCTTTAGAAGCTTACTGTCAAACAATACATGGGGAACGGTATTTATAACCGTATCAAACTTATCGGCAAAATCTTTTATCTTATCTATAAATATCGGCTTAGCGCCCTCTGCAAGCACCCATGCTTTATCGGACTGCTTGCGCATGGACACATATACATCTGCGCCAAGGCCGATAAACATTTTAGTAAGCACTCTGCCAATACGGCCATAGCCTGATATTAATACGGTTGAATTATATACAGTACGCTTGCTCTCACGGAGTATTATTTCCAAAGCGCCCTCGGCTGTGGGTATCGAATTCAGTATAGTGAGCTCTTCGCGCTTGTAGTAATCTGCGGCTGATGCACCGCGCTCTTTAAGGCGCGAGATGAATTCTTCGCTTAAAATGCCTCCGGTTATAAGCTGTCCAGCTTTAGACAATGAAGCTATTTTGTCGAGATATATGGTGTCAATGGCAAATGGGGCGTTTACGCATGTGTTATCCCTCGACGCCGGCAGCGGAAGCACTATAACAT
>USGR01000221.1 GCA_900554165.1 uncultured Oscillospiraceae bacterium
GATAATATGATTTGAAGATATTTGAGCATAGGCGGTTTGATTGCTATGCTGTTTTGCGATTATACAAAATTATCAGAAAGTAAAATATATTTGAGATTGGGTGAATATATTGAAGAAATATGTGGCGATAGCAATAGCAATAATTCTGATGCTTGCCGCTGCGGTTTACGGCTGCTTTCGGGTGTTTTTTGAAAGTGATGAAGCTTATAGCTCCCAAGCAGCGAGTACAAGCGCCGGCAGTATGCTGCTATCAAGTGCACTTTCTTCGTCAAATACTGGCTCATCTGAAGTATTATCTTCCTCAAGTCAACCGACATCTGATATAACAGAGAGCAGCTCTGGTTCTGACTCGACGCTGTCCGGCGGGCTGCCTTATTATCCAAGCACAGCCGGCACGGCCGCAGTATCTTCCGCTCAGACTCCGTCGCTGCCGTCAGTTGCTTCACAGCCCACACAGGGCAACGAGGCTCCGACAGCGTCTGAGCCTCAAGATACAGGCTCTGATTCTACACCGGCGCCGGACGTCCCAGCAGATGATGCCGGTGAAATGCGCGCTGTGTGGATTTCGTACCTTGAGCTTAATTTTACTGGCCTTAATGCTGAGCAGTCAAAGCAAAAGGTACAGTCAATGTTTGCTAATGCCAAAGACTTAGGCTTTAATACGGTAATAGTACACGCACGTTCGCACGGGGACGCTTATTATAAATCGAGCTATTTCCCTTACAGTTCATACATAACTGGGACCCAGGGCGTTGACCCGGGCTGGGACCCGCTGGCTTATATGGTAGAGACCGCACATAGTTTAGGACTTAAGATACAGGCATGGATAAATCCTTACAGGGTATCGTCGGCAAGCGACGACCCAATGACGCTTGCTGAGAACAATAAAGCGCGCCAGTGGCTGACGGATGCGGATACATCAAATGATGACTGGGCGGTAAAATGCAAGGGTGGAATTTACTATAATCCCGCAATACCGGAGGTTCGTCGCCTTATAATAGACGGCATACGCGAGATAGTGCAGAATTATAATGTGGACGGCGTGCATTTTGACGATTATTTTTATCCTACTACCGATGCATCGTTTGACACAGCAGCCTATGCAAGATATGCTTCTTCCGGCGGTACTTTGCCTCTTGCCGATTGGAGGCGTGCACAGGTTAATACTTTAGTCAGCGGCGTATATCAGGCGGTAAAAAACATAAATTCAAATATGATTTTTGGCATAAGCCCAGCCGGCAACATATCTAATTGCTACAACAGCCTATATGCCGACGTCGAGCTGTGGATGAGCCGGGCAGGATATATAGACTACATATGTCCGCAGCTTTACTGGGGCTTTGAATATCCGAACGCGCAGTTCAGGTTTAACAACATAGCCGACACATGGTCAAATTTGAAAATGCACGACGGGTTAAAGCTTTATTTCGGCCTTGCCGTCTATAAATCGGGTACGGTGGACGCCGGCTCCGACGAATGGATAAAGAATAATGATATAATTAAGCGGCAGATAGAATATTCGCGCACAAAGAACAACTGCAGCGGCATAATTTTATTTTCCTACAATTATGTTGTAAGTAATGATGAATGCTATGCTAAAGAGCGGGAGAATTATACGCTGCTTTTTAAATAAAGCAGTTTTTGGCATTATATGCGGCGGTATATGCTTTAATTATTCAGGAAATAATATAAAAATAAACTGTTCGGCTGAGGGATAGAAATGCAGAAATTACAGGAAAGACATGATGAAGATAACGGAAAGGGACGTGCTGTTAAAATAGCATTGTCGGTTATACTTACAGTGCTGATTTTGTCGGCAGCGTTCTGTATGTCGGCCTATTCAAACAACATGTTCGGCATTAAAGACTACATTACCGGGGAATCTTCGGCAGTGGAAACGGGCGTCGGCACAACGCCTGACATAGAAAATGTAAACGCCGTAGACGCCGGAATTTTGCCCGATATAAACGCGATGCCGGGTACCGAGCTGCACTCAGCAAAGGGTGCATGGCTTGTGCCGGGCGCTGATTATCTTAAAAGCGAAGCCGACGCATATGAAACGCAGACAGCTGCTATAAACTCCTGCCTTGACAAAATGGTGGAATATGGATTTAATACGGTGATTGTACAGGTTAATCAAGGCTCAAAAGTGATATATAAAACAAGCGCTGCACAGCAGTATTATTCGGAAAACGGAGACCTTTTGCAATATATTATAGACGGCGCCAAGCAGCGCGGACTGCTAATTTACGGCAATATAAATCTCAACTCGCTCTCTGACGGCGGGCTTGACATGTTTAATAAATCGCATGTTGATATCATGTGCAGCGCTGTTAAGGACTTATGCGCATATGAGCTGGACGGGCTTATGCTTTCGGACTATACTTTGATAGATAAGGAAAGGGCGTATAATGATTATCTTCTGCACGGCGGCGGCATGGGCTTTGAAAAATATAAGAACGAATGTATAAGCGATGCTGTTTTAAGTGTTGTAAAATCGGTTCGCCGGGCAAAGAGCAGTATGTATTTAGGACTTTATGCAAGCTCAATTTGGGCAGAAGCAGGGCATGCAGAGGGTGGCTATCCGTCTGAGACTTATCTGCCGGAGGCATATACTGACAATAACGCCGACACTTTAGGCTGGCTTAAGGACGGGCTTTTTAATTTTGTTATAATTGACAATGGTGAATCAACAGAGGGCACGCCGTCGTTTGACAGCATAGCACAGTGGTGGGTGTCTGCGCTAAAC
>USGR01000222.1 GCA_900554165.1 uncultured Oscillospiraceae bacterium
ATATAAGTGTAATTATTTTCCAGTATCATAAATAGAATTTAATGATAATATTAAATGTAAATTTACAAGGGTGGTAATAAAATGGCAAAGGGTCCTACAAAGGAAATGTGGAAAAGAATATTAGCCATAATGGTTGCCGTGTGCGTTGTAGCGTTCGGCACAGTAGGAGTACGCCTTTTCGGGCTTATGGTGGTGGATGCCGAAGAATATCAGGCAAAAGCGCTTTCACAGCAGCTTAAGGACATAACCATAGAACCGAAGCGCGGCGCAATTTACGATCGCAACATGAACTATCTTGCCACATCGAGCACTGCATGGACCATATATATTTCCCCAAACGATATTGCAAACGATGAAGAGCGCGATTTGGTCGTAAACGGACTTTCTGAAATACTTGGAATAGACGCCGAGACAATACGCGAAAAAACCCTTAAAAATAATCAGTACGAGATTATAAAGCGGCAGGTGGAGAAACCGCAAACCGACGAGATACGCGCATATATTTCCGAGCATGGCTTGGGCTCGACAATAGGCATAAGCGAAACTACCAAGAGATATTATCCAAACGATAATCTCGCATCGGCGGTGCTGGGATTTGTCGGCTCTGAAAATCAGGGCCTTTACGGGCTTGAAAGCCAGTATGACAGCGTGCTGCAGGGCGTAAGCGGCCGCATTATCGCCTCCAAAAATGCTAAGGGTGAGGATATGCCCTTTACATATCAGAAGATTATTGAGGCGCAGGAGGGCAACTCCTTAGTGCTCACTATTGATTCGACGATACAGTACTATGTGGAAAATGCACTGTCTAAAGCGGTAATTGACAATAATGTCCAGCAGCGCGGCTGTGCTATTGCCATGAACGTCAATACCGGCGAGATACTCGCAATGGCCACCAAACCGGATTTTAACCCAAATGAGCCTTTTACAATATACGACGCGGAGGAAGCGGCGCGCATTGAAACCCTCACAGGCGAGGAAAAGAGCAAGGCGATATCCGAAGCTCAGTATAAGCAGTGGAGAAACAAAGCCATAACAGAGGTCTATTATCCCGGCTCGGTATTTAAGATTGTAACAGGCTCTGCCGCCATTGAAGAGGGCGTGGTAAACGCCAACTCTACTTTTGACTGCTCCGGCAGCATAAAAATTGCCGATACCATATTTAAGTGCCATAAGAGAAGCGGGCACGGGCATCAGAATTTAATGGAGGTTTTCCAAAACTCCTGCAACCCGGCGTTTATTTTGATGGGTCAGGGACTTGGCTCAGAAACTTTCTTCAAATATTTCAAGGCTTACGGCCTGACGGAAAAAACCGGCATAGATCTTCCGGGCGAAGAAATGTCGATATATTACACCGCCGAACAGATGGGTCCGGTTGAACTTGCGTCAGAGTCCTTCGGCCAGACCATAAACCTCACGCCGATACAGCTTATCACAGCGATTGCGGCGGCGGTAAACGGCGGGTATCTTGTTCAGCCGCATGTAGTAAAGCAGATTATCGACTCCGACGGGAATGTGGTTGAGAATATAGAGCCGGAAGTAAAACGGCAGGTTATATCGGAAGAGACCTCTCTGTTTATGAGAGAACTACTTGAGAATGTAGTTACAAACGGCTCTGGTAAAAATGCCTATGTTGCGGGCTACCGCGTGGGCGGAAAGACGGGTACGTCTCAGAAACAAAATCTTAAAAATGAAGACGGTTCTATTACCAAGTATATATCATCATTCTGCGGCATTGCGCCGGCAGACGACCCGGAAATAGCCATTATAGTCCTGCTGGATGAGGCAAACGTAGCAAACTATTACGGCAGTGCGATTGCGGCTCCGGTTGTCGGCCAGATATTTGAAGAAGTGCTGCCGTACATGGATATTGAGGCGGTTTATACTGAAGAAGAGCTGGCAGAGATGGACATAAAGGTGCCGGACGTACAGGGTAAATCGGTAACAGAGGCTGAAAATGCGATAAAAGCCGCCGGACTTAATGCTACCGTCATAGGCGACGGAGATACGGTGCAGAAACAGGTGCCGGCGGGGCAGCAGTCAATTTCAAAGGGCGGCACAGTTGTAATATATACCGGCGACCCGCTTGAGCAGAGCATGACAGAGGTGCCAAACTTCATAAACATGACGCCGGCGCAGGTGAACAACGCGGCGGCAAAGGCGAAGATAAACGTTAAATACAGCGGTACCGGGGTATCCGGCAGTCAGCTTTTAGCTTACCAGCAGAGTGTTGAATCCGGCACGAAGGTAGAGGCGGGCACTACGATTACCGTTTACTTCCGCCACAATGACTCAAGCGATTAATATGTAGTTTGGCAGAAAATTTATCGGCGCCGATATCTGGCATCTGCTGAAAAAGCTTGGCGCGGCGTTTTTATCGGCGTTGAATTATAAAAACGGCATAATCGTGTGCGGCAGGAAAATGGGTATTGATTTTAAAAATTATAGTTTTAATTAAGTCTGCACAAAAAGCAGAGGCCGGCCGCAGCAGATATTATTTGCAGTATATCAAAAGGGGCAAAGCAGCATGAAATTAGGCGATATAATTAAAGCGGGAGAGCTGTCGCAAAAAGAAATAACAGGAATAACATCCGACTCTCGAAACGTAAAGCCGGGAAACGTATTTGTATGCATAAAGGGGCGCACATCAGACGGGCATGCCTTTGCGCGTCAAGCGGCTGATATGGGCGCCGCCGCAATAGTTGCCGAGCATGATACCGGCTTGGCTTCTCAGATAATAGTTGAGGAC